>JAGBZZ010000142.1 GCA_017652965.1 Clostridia bacterium
AAAGCTTATCAAGACCTACGAGATCGACGTGGTGGCCATCGGCAACGGCACCGCCTCCCGCGAGAGCGAGGCCTTTATCGCCGACACCCTGCGTGAGTGTGAGCGCGAGGTGGCCTATACCATCGTCAGTGAGGCGGGCGCCAGCGTTTACTCGGCCTCCGAGCTTGCGGCCCAGGAGTTCCCGGATTTCGACGTGACCGAGCGCTCGGCCGTTTCGATCGCACGCCGCCTGCAGGACCCCCTGGCCGAGCTTGTAAAGATCGACCCGAAGTCGATCGGTGTCGGCCAGTATCAGCACGACATGAAGCAGAACCGCCTGACCGAGGCGCTTGACGGGGTCGTGGAGGACTGCGTGAACAGCGTCGGTGTGGATCTGAACACCGCCTCCTACTCTCTGCTTTCCCACATCGCGGGCATCAACGCCACCGCCGCCAAGAATATCGTGACCTACCGTGAGGAAAACGGCGAATTCAAGAGCCGTGCCGCCATCCTGAAGGTGCCGAAGATCGGCGAAAAGGCCTTCCTGCAGTGCGCGGGATTTTTGCGTGTCTCGGGTGGGCGCGAGGTGCTGGACTCTACCGGTGTGCATCCCGAATCCTATCCGATCGCACGGGCCCTGCTTTCCGAGTTTGGCCTGGAGGAGGCCGAGATCCGCGAGGGCGGTATCACCTCCCTGCGTGCCCTGGCCATGGCGCGCGGCACGAAAAAGCTGGCCGACAAGCTGGGATGCGGCGAGCCGACCCTGCTTGACATTATCGGGGAACTGGAAAAGCCCGGCCGCGACATCCGTGACTCTGCCCCCGCCCCCATCCTGCGTACCGACGTCCTGACCATCGATGACCTCGAGGAGGGAATGCTTCTGAAGGGGACGGTGCGCAACGTGGTGGCCTTTGGTGCCTTTGTGGATATCGGTGTGCATGACGACGGGCTCCTGCACGTTTCCGAGATGAGCGACCGCTTTATCAAGAACCCGGCGGACGAGCTGAAGGTCGGGGACGTCATTGAGGTGCGCATCAAGGGCGTGGACAAAAAGCGCGGCCGCATCTCGCTGACCCGCAAGACCCCCAAGGGACAGTGATTTTCTAATTTATTAGATTGATTTATTGACATAAGTTTTTGGTACAATTGAAAAAAGCCGTTTTTTGTGCAAGGTAAACAAAAGGATGCCCGAAAGTTCAGAGGGTTACCCTCTTCCCAAACCGCCTTTTTTCTGCTATAATAGTACACGTAAAAAATTGTTTTTTGGAGGAAACCAAAAATGGCAAGTCTTTCGCTGAAGCACATTTATAAGAAGTACCCCGGCGGCGTTACCGCCGTTTCCGACTTCAACCTGGAGATCAAGGATAAGGAGTTCCTCATCCTCGTTGGTCCTTCCGGTTGCGGTAAGTCCACCACCCTTCGTATGATCGCCGGTCTTGAGGAGATCTCCGAGGGCGAGCTCTGGATCGGTGACACCCTCGTCAACGACGTGGCCCCGAAGGACAGAGATATCGCGATGGTGTTCCAGAACTACGCTCTGTATCCTCACATGACCGTGTTTGAGAACATGGCCTTCGGTCTGAAGCTCCGCAAGGTGCCGAAGGAGGAGATCAAGCGCCGCGTCGAAGAGGCCGCCCGTATCCTGGACATCAACCACCTGCTTGAGCGTCGCCCGAAGGCCCTTTCGGGTGGTCAGAAGCAGCGTGTTGCGCTCGGCCGTGCTATCGTTCGTAATCCTAAGGTATTCCTTCTTGACGAGCCGCTCTCAAACCTTGACGCTAAGCTCCGTTCAACCATGAGAACCGAGCTTACAAAGCTTCACCAGCGTGTTGCAACCACATTTATATACGTTACTCACGA
>JAGBZZ010000143.1 GCA_017652965.1 Clostridia bacterium
CCGCTTGCCAAGCAGGCGGCATTTGCCTGTCAGATACTTCTGGATCGAGGGCACCTCCACAAACGGGATCTCCACACCAAGGTCACCGCGGGCGACCATAATGCCGTCGGCCACCTCGCAGATCTCGTCGATATGCTCGACCCCCGCGCGGTTTTCGATCTTGGCGATGATGTCGATGTCCTCGCCGCCGTTGTCGTTCAGAAAGCTGCGCAGGGAGACGATGTCGGCCTTGCAGGAAACAAAGGAGGCCGCGATAAAGTCCACCCCGTTTTCAATGCCGAAGAGGATATCGGCCTTGTCCTGCTCGCTGAGAAAGCTGTGGCTCATAACACGGTTCGGGAAATGCATGCTCTTGCGATCCGAAAGCTCGCCCCCTATGGTGACGGTGCAGTGGATCTCCGACCCCTCAATGCGCAAAACGCGGAAGGAAACAAGCCCGTTGTTGACAAGGATAGGATCGCCGACACACAGCTCCTCGGCCAGGTGGGGATAATTGACCGAGACCCGCTCCTCGGTTCCCTCCACGTCCTCGGTGGTAAAGGTAAAGGCATCCCCCTCCGAGAGGCGGATGCGCTTATCGCGGAAGGTCTTGATGCGGTACTCCGGCCCCTTGGTGTCCAGCATAATGGGGATCGGCAGGGAAAGCCGCTCCCGCACGGCCTTGACAAGGTCGATCTTGCTCCGATGCTCCTCGTGCGTGCCGTGGGAAAAGTTCAGCCTTGCCACGTTCATACCGTTTTTACACATTGCCTCCAGCACCGCCTCGCTTTCGCAGGCAGGGCCGATGGTACAGATAATTTTTGTCTTTCTCATAGAACCTCCGGATAAAAAGCCAATTCCACTCCATTTTACCATACCATTATAGCATAAGGCGGGTTAAGATGCGGTAAAGAATGTAAAGGACATGAAAAAAGAGACACCCCGACCGTGAAGGGCGGGATATCTCTTCCTTTGGCTTTCGCCGCACAGATGGCGGGAAATACTGTAAAGCTGGAACGTTTTGTTTACATTTTGCCGAGAAACGGCTCAGCTGTTCATACGGTAGCCTATGCCAAGCTCGTTGGTGATATAGCCGACAACGCCGGGGCGCGCACCGAATTTTTTGCGGATGTTGGCCATATTGACCTGCAGCTTCTTGATGCTGCTCTCGGAGGGGGCCTCCCCCCAGATCGAGCGGATGATGGCCGAATAGGTCAAAAGCTTGCCGGCGTTGTCGGCAAGGAGAGAGAGGATGTTGTACTCGGTCTGCGTCAGATGGATCTCGGTGTCCCCGATCAGCACCCGGCGCGCCTCGTATTCGATCCTGAGTGCCCCGGAGACAAAGTGCCCACCGGGCAGGCACCCCTCGGCGCTTTTGCGGCTGTTGCGCAGGGCAGAGCGCAGGCGGGCCAGAAGCTCACTTGGGCCGAAGGGCTTGGTGATATAGTCGTTGGCACCAAGGTCCAAAAGCGCGACCTTCTCCTCCTCGTCCTGCCGTGCCGAAAGCACGATGACGGGGGTAGTGCCCTTTGCACGGATGCCGGATAACACCTCGCGCCCGTCGCCGTCCGGCAGGCCGAGATCCAGGATCACAAGATCGGGGATGTGGGAGGTGTAGAGCATCAGCGCCCCGCGGCAGCTGTCGGCCCGAATGACGCTGTAGCCACTCGCCTCAAGGAGAGTCGAAAGGACGGTGCGGATGTTCTCCTCGTCCTCGACCAGCAGGATCTTGTATTTACTTGCCATCCGGGTCTTCCTCCTCTTTTTTCAGGATAAAGCGGAAGAGCGCCCCTCCGCTTGGCAGGTTTTCGGCACAGATGGTGCCGCCGTGCGCCCGTATGATGGCGGCCGAGACCGATAGCCCGATCCCCGCGTGCCGATGTGCCGCATCGGCGCTCTGCTCGGCGCTGTCATAGTAGCCGGTAAAGATCCTTTGCAGGCGGTCACGCTCGATCCCGCAGCCGTTATCCTCCACCTCGAAGATCGCTACCCCCTCGCCCGCGGTGACCCGCAGGATCAGGCGGCTCATGCCGGCGGCGTGCTGGATGGCATTTTCCAGGAGATTGATCAGCACCTGCTCGATCAGCAGGGGGTCCATCGGGACGGTGATCAGCTCCTCGGGCAGGCTGACCTCGACCCTTTGCATCGGGTAGCGCGAGCGGAGCTTCAGAAGCACCGAGTCCAAAAGCTCCTCGGCTACGGTGGGGGTCTTGATGATGCGCACGCCCTCCCCGTCAACACGGGTGACCGACAAAAGGTTTTCCACCATGCGGATCAGCCACTCGGTGTCCTTCTTGATCCCCGCTACCATCTGCCGCTTCTGCTCCTCGGTCAGGGTATCATAGCCCTCGAGGATGGTGGAGCTTGCCCCGTATACGGTGGTCAGCGGGGTACGCAGATCGTGCGAGACTGCCCGCAGGAGGTTCGCCTTCAGGAGGGCCTGCTCCCCGCGCTCCTTGATGGCACGGGAGCGCTTGACCCTGGTGGTCAGGGCGCTTGCGAGGAGCGAGATCGCGATCATAAAGACGGCCGAGACAAGATTGTCGGTAATGGCAAAGTTGAAGGAGAAGTAGGGTGGGGTGAAGGCAAAATTAACGGCAAGGACCGAAAGGACCGAGGCGGCGATGCCAAAGAGGTACCCCTCTGTCAGAAGCGAAACGAGGAACACGGCCAGCACAAAGACGGTGGCTGTTTCCTCTCGCAGGACCAGGATATTCCGCAGAAGGAGACAGATCCCGAAGGCGACGGTGAGAAGGGCGGCCGTGGTCGCCGCATCCTTGAAAAAAGCACGCATGCCGGGTTTCACGATGTTTTGTCCTCCTTCTGCTGTTCGGCCGCATCCGCGGGCGGTGGGCCGCCCCTATATTATAACAGATAAAAAGCACAATTGCAACCCCCGTATGCTGTCCGCTGGCAGTCGGTCGACCGGGGTAGGGGATGCGGTGCGGCCCTCGCGAAGAGCCTTGACAGCGGCAATTGCCGTGTGGTATACTGAAGGCAAAAGGGGGGCGCCCGGATGGGTGGGCGACCCCGGAAGAGGAGAGCGGACGATGGAAGCCACAAAAGAGAGGAAGCGACAGCACCTGCCGATCGCGCTGGTGACGGGGGATGCTAGGCGGGATCTTGCCGTCCTCGTAGGAGAGCAGTACGAGGGGGCCTTTCTTTGCAGGACCCTCGGGGAGGCGCTCGGCGCGGCGGCGGAGCGTGGGCTTTTGGGCGTGATGCTCCTCTCGGACGGCTATCCCGAGAGCCTGACGGCGGTGGACGACGGCGATGCGCGTGCCCTGCGGGAAAGCGGCCTTCGCTACTACATTGAATATCCCGCCCCCTCCGAGGCCCTCGGGGTCACGGGGTACGGCGAGGCCATACCGATGGGGTATGAGCGCGCCGTTGTGACACAGCCCGAGGCCTTTGGCCTTGAAATGCACAGTCTCCTTTACATCCACGGGGCGATGTGCCTCCAAAAAGCCGACGTCTCCCGCGCGCTCCTCGTCCGTGCGAGGGTCGCGGGGTATGACACCGCCGACTTCGGGCTTTCGGACTGCACCCCCTCCTGCCTCCTTGAGCGGACGGCGGCGGGGGACGGCCTTGTCGCCGCCACGCGGCTTTCGGCCTTCCGTATGGCGCGCTATGCGCCGCACGGGCGGCTTTCGGCCATCCTGACCGGCATCCTCTCCTTCCTTGTCGGGCGGCCGGTAGAGGCGCCTTCGTGGGAGGATGCCGTAAGACCCCGCTACCGCCCGGAGGAGCCGCTTCCCCCGGCGGCTTACCGCGAGGCCGTGCGACTGAA
>JAGBZZ010000144.1 GCA_017652965.1 Clostridia bacterium
CAATACTTTTCTGCTATCTCAAAAGGACGCCTCGCATCCTTGCGAGAATCGCTCGAGAGCACCGTCTTCGCTGCTGTCGGGCTTTGCGCGTACGTTTTTGCTTCTGTATTCAAGATAGCACAATTTTCCTGCTTTGTCAAGAGGGGTTTGGTAAAAGTGAAGAGGGGCGGAGGACTGCACAGAGTCCTTTGCCCCTCTTTTTTATTACTTATAGTTCTTACCCATCTCAAGCGCCTTCATGTTGAGGGCCTTAAGGGCCTCCTTCTTGGGGGGAACCAGCTTGTCGACCACGGCCTCTGCCCCGTCAAAGGACAGCTCGGGGTGGTTTTCAAGAAGATGCCCAACAAGGATCATGTTGGCAAGCGTGGCAATGCCGGCCTCTCTGGCCATCTGGGTGGCGGGGATGTAGAAGACCTCTACGTCGCTTCTCTCCACCTTCGCATCGATCAGCGAGGAATCCAGGTAGATCTGGCCGCCGGGGGCAACCGTATCCACGTATTTCTGCAGAGAGGGGAAATTCATCACGACCAGCACGTCCGGCACGGTAATGATAGGCGAGCCGACCGGGGTATCCGAAAGGATCACGCTACAGTTGGCCGTACCGCCGCGCATCTCGGGGCCGTAGGACGGGAGCCAGGAAACCTGCAGCTCCTCAACCAGCCCCTTGTAGGCAAGGAACTTACCCGAGAACAGGATACCCTGTCCGCCAAAGCCCGCAATCAGGATCTGCGTTGTCTTCATCTCACGTATCCTCCTTTACGGCCGATCTATCCTTGTAGACACCGATGGGATAGTAGGGCAGCATATCGCTTTCCACCCATTTCAGTGCCGCCTCGGGCGTCATACCCCAGTTGGTGGGGCAGGCAGAGACCACCTCGACAAGCGAGAAGCCCTTACCCTCGATCTGATTCTTGAAGGCCTTCATGATCGCCTTCTTGGCATTCTTCACGTTTTTGACGTTGTTGACCGCCACACGCGCGACGTACTCCGGCCCTTCCAGCGTGGCCAGCATCTCGCTGACACGGATCGGCCAGCCGCAATGCTTGACGTCACGCCCATAGGGCGAGGTCTGGGTGACCTGGCCGGGAAGGCTGGTAGGCGCCATCTGGCCGCCCGTCATGCCGTAGATGGCATTGTTGACGAAGATGACGGTGATGTTCTCGTTTCTCGCGGCCGAGTGCACCGTCTCGGCCATACCGATAGAGGCAAGGTCGCCATCGCCCTGGTAGGTGAAGACCACGTTATCGGGGCGGCAACGCTTGATGCCGGTCGCCACGGCGGGCGCACGGCCATGGGCGGCCTCGATCATATCGCAGGCGAAGTAATCGTACGCCATAACGGCACAGCCAACGGGGGCAACGCCGATGGCCTTTCCCTCAATGCCCAGCTCGTCAATGACCTCGGCCACAAGACGGTGGATGATTCCGTGAGGGCACCCCGGGCAATAATGGAACGGAGCATCCGTCAGGGACTTCGGTTTTTCAAATACAATAGCCATTCTCAGAACACTCCTTTCTCTGCTTTGCGGATCGACTCCAGCACCTCATCGGGGCTGGGGATCATGCCGCCGCAACGGTTGCAAAGTGCCACGGGGCACTTGCCGCCCACGGCAAGACGCACGTCCTCGATCATCTGACCCATGCTCAGCTCCACCGAAATGAAGCCGCGCACCTTCTCTGCCGCCGCGGCCAGCGGGGCTGTCGGGAAGGGCCAAAGGGTGATAGGACGGATAAGACCGACCTTGATGCCCTCGGCTCTCGCCGCGACGACCGCGTTCTTTGCCACGCGGGAGGCAATACCGAAGGCAACGATGCACAGCTCGGCATCCTCCATCATGTACTCTTCCCACATGGTCTCGTTCTTCTCGATCTCGCTGTACTTCTCAAAGCGCTCGAAGTTCTTCTTCTCCAGCTCGTCGGGCTTCAGATAGAGCGAGTTGACGACGTTGTGGGGGCGCTTGCACTCGGTACCCGTCAGGGCCCAGGGCTTTTCGTAGGTCGTGATCTCGGTCTCGTCAAAGGTGATAGGCTCCATCATCTGGCCGATGGTACCGTCCGCCAGGATCATGGCGGTCATACGGTATTTGTCGGCAAGGTCAAAGCCCTTGATGGTCAGGCTGGCCATCTCCTGCACAGAGGCAGGCGCCAGGACGATCATACGGTAGTCACCGTGGCCGCCGCCCTTGGTAGCCTGGAAATAGTCAGACTGCGAGGGCTGAATGCCGCCAAGCCCGGGGCCGCCGCGCTGTACGTTGACAACGAGGGCGGGAATATCCGACCCGGCGATATAGCTGAGCCCCTCGGCCTTCAGCGAAATTCCGGGGCTGGACGACGAAGTCATAACGCGCATACCTGCGGCGGCCGCGCCATAGACCATATTGATGGATGCGACCTCACTCTCGGCCTGAAGGAAAACGCCGCCGATCTTGGGCATCTTCTTGGCCATGTAAGCCGCGATCTCGGTCTGGGGGGTGATGGGATAGCCGAAGTAGTGACGGCAACCTGCACGGATCGCCGCCTCGGCGATGGCCTCGTTGCCCTTCATCAAAATTCTTTCTGCCATGATGATCTCCTTACTTTTCAACCGTGATGATGCAATCCGGGCACATAGTGG
>JAGBZZ010000014.1 GCA_017652965.1 Clostridia bacterium
CGGGGCGGCTCGGCCGCGTCTCGCGGGGGGGCGTCCGCCCCCTCGGCCATCGGTGCGGCCGGCGGGGTCTCGACCCTACGCAGTGGGGGCGTGGGGGCGGCCTCCTGCGGCGGCACGGGTACGGTGGCGGCAGGGGGCGGGGCGGTCGGCTCGGCCGTGGGCTTTGCCACGACCTCGATCTCATCGGTTGTCGGGTCCTCGGGCAGGTAGCGACGGCGGAAGCGCGCCTTGGGGATGGGGGCGGTATGCTCGTCCGGCCGTTCGGTAGCCAGGCGGTAGGCACTTCCCTCTTCTCTGAGCGGGCGTGCATGCCCCGTCAGAAGATCATCAGGCAGACGGTCAAGCACGCGAAGCATATCGGCCGCCCCGTCAAAGCGGGCGGCGGGATCCTTTTCAAGGGCACAAAGCACGATCTTTTCCATCGCGCCCGGGATGCTCGGATTGCGAAGGGTCGGGGGCTCGGGCTTTTTGGAAAGATGCATCATGGCAACGTCGGCGGGGCGCTCGGCCTCAAAGGGGACACTGCCCGTGAGCATCTCGTACATCAGAACGCCGAGAGAATACAGGTCGCTTCTCTCGTCCACCGCGCCGCCGCCTGCCTGCTCGGGGCTGACGTACTGCACGGTACCGACGGTGCGGTCGGGCATTAAGAAGCTATCACGGTCGGGCAGGCGGGCAATGCCAAAGTCGGTAACCTTGATACGCCCCTCTGTGGTGATAAGAATGTTACCCGGCTTGATATCGCGATGCACGATCCCGCGGCTATGTGCGGCATGCAGGGCATGCAGGATCTGGTTGGCGCAGTTGGCGCTTTCCTTGACCGAAAGATGCCCGTGATAATTCAGATAATCCCGAAGCGTGATCCCGCAGACGTACTCCATGATGATATACATCTCGCCCGACACCTCAAGGACGTCATAGACGTTGACGATATTGGGATGCGACAGGACGGCGGCCGCCCTTGCCTCGGTCATAAAATTGCGGGAGGCGGTGGGGGTGATCTCCCCGCTCAGCACCTTGACAGCGACCGTGCGGTTCATCACCGTATCGCGGGCGAGATACACGTTGGCCGTTCCTCCACTCCCAAGGATTCCCGTGACGGTATAATGGCCGGCAATGGTCGTGCCGGGCTGATAACGCGGATGCGACATAACGGTTCTCCTTTCCTTTGTCAGATCTGTAAAAGCGCGACGGCAATGTTATCCTCGCCCCCGCGCTCATTGGCGGTGGCGATCAGATATCCGACCGCGACGGCGGGAGAAAGCTGTTGGGCAAGAATGCGGGCGATCTGCCCGTCACTCAGCATTTCCCACAGCCCGTCCGAGCATAAAAGATAGGTATCACCGCGCCGTACAACCCCCGAAAGCGGCAGAAGCTCCTGCCGCCCGAGCGAGCCAAGGGCGCGGGTAATCACGTTGCGGCGGGGGTGAAGGCGTACCTCCTGTGGCGTGATCCTGCCGGCATCCACAAGCGATTGCACGTAGGAATCGTCGTGGGTCAGAGGAACGAGATCCCCCTCTCGGAAGAGATAGGTGCGGCTATCCCCCACGTTGAGAAGCGTCACCGTATCGCGAAGGAGCAAAAGCGCCGTCACGGTGGTGCCCATACCGCCCCGCTCCTCCTTCTCGGAGGCGTACAGGCGTATGCGCTCGTCGGCCGTGCGGGCGGCCAGAACGAGAAGTGCCTCCCCCGCCTTCTGATCCTTTGGCGGTGTGGCGGTAAAGATCTCGCGGAAGGCGTTGAGGGCAAGCTCAGCGGCGACGTCCCCGTCGGCATGGCCGCCCATCCCGTCAAAGACGGCGGCAAGAAGCCCACCCCCCGCAAGCGGAAGGGTCAGGGTCCTGTCCTGGTGATAGGGGCGCACACGGCCCCTGTCGCTATTGGCAAAGTACTGCACCGCACACTCCTCCGTTCTTTTGGCGTGGGCGCGGCGCAGCTGGCCGCAGGCGGCGTTGACGTCACTCCCTAAGCGACGGCGCACCGTGGCGGTGACACCAAGCCCCTCGAGGCGTGCGGCAAAGGCGGTGGCCGCCGAAACCGAGGTACCGGTAAAGCCGGTCTCCTTGACGGCGTTCACACGGATAAGGTTCACGTGGATGGGGGCACCGTCCGCCCCGACGGTAGAGCGCAAAAGCGTGGCCAGGCGGGCGGCATCGGCAGGGGTATCGTTTTTCCCGGCGATGAGGGCGTATTCAAAGGATATCCTGCGCCCCGTGGTGGCAAAATATTCGGTGCAGGCGGCCATAAGCTCGGCAATCGGGTAGCGGCGGTTGATCGGCATGATCTCACTGCGCCCCTCGTCGGTGGCCGCATGCAGTGAGACCGACAGGGTGATGGGAAAGCCCTCACGGGAGAGACGCCGGATGCCGTCCACAAGGCCGCAGGTGGAAAGCGAGATATGGCGATATCCGATATTCAGCCCATCCGGGTGATTGACAAGACGCAGAAAGCGCACCACGTTATCGTAGTTATCAAGCGGCTCACCGATGCCCATCAGCACGATACCCGAGACCCGCTCGCCCGACAGGCGCTCGGCGGCGATGACCTGCCCCAGCATCTCGGAGGGGAGAAGGTCACGCACCTTACCGCCGATCGTGGAGGCGCAGAAGCGGCAGCCCATGCGACAGCCGACCTGGCTGGAAATGCACAGGGTGTTGCCGTGGTGGTACTTCATCAGAACGCTTTCAATGCACTCCCCGTCCAAAAGACGGAAGAGGTACTTGACCGTCCCGTCCGAGGGCGAGACCAGCATATCCTCCAGGGTCGGCATGCGCCATTCAAAGCGCTCTGCCAGTGCCGCGCGCAGGGATTTGGGAAGAGTGGACATCTCGGCAAAGGGTGTCCCCTCGGTCATATGGCGGAAGATCTGCCCTGCACGGTAAGCGGGCTGCCCCATCTCCTTGACGGTGACCGCCAGCTCCTCGGGCAGGAGCGACAAAATATCTTGCATTATTTTCTCCTAAGCTTAGCCATAAAAAAGCCGTCCGTCCCGTGGCGATGCGGCCACAGGGTCAGCATTCCCCCCTCCGAGGTAAGGCCGCCGACGGTAAAATCTTCGGTATAAAAATCGGGATGGCGGGAAAGAAAGGCGGTGACCGCCTCCCCGTTTTCCTCGGCCGTCAGGGTACAGGTGGAAAAGACCATTGTGCCACCGGGGCGCAAGGCCGTGGCGGCGGCATCCAGGATGCGCGAGGAAAGCGCACAAAGCTCGGCCACCGAGGAAAGGCCGCGATAGCGCAGATCCGGCTTTTTGGCGATGACACCAAGCCCCGAGCAGGGGACGTCACAGATGATACGGTCGACCTTCCCGCACAGTGCGGGGTCGGGCACCGTGGCATCCCACACCTCGGCCGTTACCGAGCCGAGCCCCAGGCGCTCTGCCCCCTCGGTGATGAGGGGAAGCTTGCTTTCGTGAATATCGCGGGAGCGGATGCGTGCCCCATCCCCGGCAAGGAGGGCGGCCGAAAAGCTTTTGCCGCCGGGGCATGCACAAAGGTCCAGGATAAGCTCGCCTGCCCTCGGGGCAAGCAGCTCGCCCGCCAGCTGAGAGGCGGCATCCTGCACGAAGAAATATCCCTCGCGGTAGCCCGGCAGGGCGGTAAGGGGCACCGCGCCGACAAGGCGGATGCCGTGTGCCGTCATAGGGTCGGGCATAGCCTCATAGCCCGCCTCGGCAAGGAGCGCAAGAAGCGCCTCTCTTGTCAGCTTTTGCGTATTGACGCGCAGAAAAAGCGGAGGACGGGTATTGAATGCGGCAAGAAGCGCGCGTGTTTCGGCCTCTCCAAGGCGACCGAGAAAATAGCGCACGGTAGCCGCAGGGATCGAATACGCGACAGAAAGATGGCGGGCAAGATCCCGCGCCGCAGGGGGCGGCGCAAGACGGTCGGGCGCTTCGGCGGCGGCGCGCAAAACGCCGTTCAGAAGGGCACGCTCGCCCTTATCCTTGCCGAGAGACACCGTGGCATGCACGGCGGCATGCGGCGGGATATTCATATACAACAGCTGATACAGCCCAAGCCGCAGGGCGGCACGGGTGTGCGGTGTCAGCGAGGCGGCGCTACGCCCTGCCAGCACCCCTATGTAATGATCCAGCGTCAGCGCCCGCTCGACCGCCCCGTAAAAAAGGGCAATCAGAAGCGCGCGGTCACGCGCCTCCATCCCCGAAAGGCGCTCCCCGTCAGCCAGGAGATTGGCATAGCCATCCCCTGCCTCGTAGCGCAAAAGGAGCGAAAGCGCGCCGCGGCGGACAGGATCAGTCACGGTTACGACCCACGATCTGTGCTACGCGGATCACAAGGCGCAGAATCTGTGCCAGCGTCACGGCGAGGGCGGCCACGTAGGTCATGGCGGCGGCCGTCAGCACCTTGCGGGTCCCCGCGATCTCGCCCTCGTCCAGGTAGCCGGACTGCCGCAGGGTCTCCACCGCGCGGCGCGAGGCGTTGAACTCCACCGGCAGGGTCACAAGCTGGAAGAGCGCCGTCAGCGAAAAGAGCGCAATGCCAAAATAGGCAACAACGGCAAAGGCCTCGGAAAGCAGGCAAAGAAGGATGCCAAGCAGAATGACCCACACACTAAGGCGTGAGCCGATATTGGTCACAGGAACCAGCGCGGTGCGGATACGGCCGGGCAGATACTCCTCGGCGTGTTGCACGGCGTGCCCCGCCTCATGGGCGGCAACACCTGCCGCGGCGGCGCTTGTGCCGCCATACACCGCATCCGAAAGATAGATGGTGTTGTCACGCGGGTCATAATGGTCGGTCAGCTCGCCATCGCAGTGCCGTACCTCCACCCCCACAACACCGTGATCCCGCAGGACCATACGGGCTACGTCTGCCCCGCTCATCCCACAGGAAAGGGGCTCGCGGGAGTAGCGCTTATAGGTCGCAGTCACCGAGGCCGAGGCCAGGGCGGCAAGCAAAGCAAAGGGCAGAACGATGATGAGATAGTAGATGTCAAAATACATAATATCTCCTCCTTTTCGCACCTCGCGCAACGAAGTGCAAAGAAAACTTTACGAAAGAATATCGCCTATCGCCAGGCGACGGCCACGGATAAAATCGGATGCACGCATGGCGCCCTTCCCCTCGGGAAGCACGCGGGTCAAGACGACCGTGCCGTCCCCCGTGCTGACCGTGATGCCACCGTCCCCCTTATCCGAAAGGGCAAGCACCGTGCCGGGTGCGGCAGGTGCGGTGTGGGGGGAGGGATAGACACCGTAAGGGTCGGCACCCTCGCCTGCCACGGCAGAAAGCACCTTCAGCATTTTGCCGTCGGGCGTATGGGTGATGGCCAGGGGGGCGGGGGAAAGGCCACGCACGGTGGCAAGGATCGCGGCGGAGGGCTTCCAGAAATCGAGAAGCTGATCCTCCTTGGTGATCTTGGCGGCATACGAGATCCCCTCCTCGGGCTGGGGGGTACGCGGGGCACACCCCTCCTCCAGCATCCGCAGGGCATCCAAAAGTGCCTCCCCACCGATGGCGGCCGAGGTCGCCTCTACCACCCCAAGGTCATCGGCAGGGCCGATCGGGAAGGGATGGACGGAAAGCACGTCCCCGGTATCGAGACCGACGTCCATATACATCACGCTGACACCCGTCTCCCGCTCGCCCGCCATGATGGCGCGCTGCATCGGGGCGGCACCGCGATATTTCGGCAGAAGAGAAACGTGGAGATTAAGACAGCCGTACTGCGGATAGGTCAGCACGTACTCGGGCAGGATCTTTCCGTAGGCCACCACAAGGCAGACGTCGGGCTTCAGCTCGTCAAGGATCGGAAGCGCCGCGCCATCCTTCAGGCTTTCGGGCTGATAGACCGGGATCCCAAGCTCCTCGGCCTTGACCTTGACGGGCGGTGGGGTCAGCACGTAGCGGCGCCCCACCGGCTTATCCGGCTGGCAAAAGACCCCTACGACGGTATGGTGCGAGGCGGCCACGGCAGACAGGCACTCGGCCGCGATAGCCGGTGTCCCCATGAACAGGATCCTCATCCTTCCTCCACCTCATCCCGCCGCAAACGGCGGATCATCACGTCGGTAAACAGCTTGCCGTCCAGATGGTCAAGCTCATGGCAGAAGGCGCGCGCCAGAAGCCCCTGGCCGCTGTATTCCACCTCGTTGCCGTTTCTGTCGGTGGCACGCACGGTCACCGCGCGCGGGCGGCGGGTCACCCCCCACACACCGGGAAGTGAAAGGCAGCCCTCGCACTCCTCCTGGGTACCGGCACGTGCCACGATGCGGGGATTGATCAGCTCATACACCTTCCCCGGCTCGGTCTCCACCACCACAATGCGGCGAAGAATGCCGACCTGGGGGGCGGCAAGCCCGCAGCCGTTGGTGGCGCGCATGGTTTCCACCATGTCGTCAAGCAGGGTCAGAATGCGCGGGGTGATCTCCTCTACCGGGCGGCAGACCTTTCGAAGGACGGGATCGCCTTCCTTCACAATATTCAAAATAGCCATTGTCTCCTCCTTAAACGTCGGTCGGATTCATATCCACCGACAGTGTGACCCCGCTTTTCGGGGTGTATGCACACAGCAGTGCACCAAAATACTGTCTCATTGTCCGATTCAGCCGACACTTGACGATCAGCCGCATGCGAAAGCGCCCCTCCGCCTTGAAGGTGCGCGCCTCAAACGGGCCGAAGATCACGATCGGCTCCTTCCCCAGCTCACGCGAGGCACGTGCAACGCAATCGGCCGAGAAGGCCTCGGCGGCGGCACTGACGGCCGCCTCGTCCTCCCCTGTCAGGGTAAGCTGCACGATATCGCAGAAGGGGGGGAAGGTCAGCTCCCTCCGCAAGGCGATCTCGCGGCGGTAAAAGCTTTCGTAGTCCTGGCGGCAGGCCAGGGTGATGACCTCGTTATCCGGGGTAAAGGTCTGGATCACGGCGCGCCCCGGGGTCGCTCCGCGCCCTGCACGGCCAATGACCTGTGTCAGAAGTGAAAAGGTGCGCTCGGCCGCGCGGAAATCCGGCACGTTCAGCGAGATGTCGGCCGCCAGCACGCCGGAAAGGGTCACACGGGGGAAATCATGCCCCTTGGTGACCATCTGGGTCCCCAGCAGGATATCTGCCTCACCGTTTCGGAAGGCATCCAGCATGCGGTCATAGGCCTCCTTGCCCGAGGTGGTATCGGCATCCATGCGCATCACGCGCAGGGCGGGATGGGCGGCCGCAAGAGCCCCCTCTGCCTTTTGTGTACCCGCACCGAGGTAGGAGATCTGCTGACTGCTGCACTCGGGGCACAGGGCGGGCACGGGGGTGCGGTGGCCGCAGGTGTGGCACATCAGATACGCCCCGCCCGCCCCCGCATGATGGGTCAGCGCGACAGAGCAGTTCGGACAGTTGAAGACGTGCCCGCATCCGCGACAGTGGAGTACCGCGTGATAGCCGCGGCGGTTGAGAAAGAGGATAGCCTGCTCGCCCGCCTCCTCCATCTCCTCAAGGCAGGCGGTGAGGCGTGCGCTGATCGGCGACAGGTTTCCGTGGCGCAGCTCCTGCCGCAGATCCACGATCTCGGCATCGGGCAGGGGATTGCCACCAAACCGCTCGCGCAGCGGTACCAGCGTATAGACTCCCTTTTCAGCCTTGTAGAAGCTTTCCAGGGAGGGGGTTGCCGAGGCCATGACCACCAGGGCGCGGTGGGCGGCGGCACGGTAGGCCGCCACGTCCCTTGTGTGGTACTTCGGATCGGCATCCGATTTGTAGGTATGCTCATGCTCCTCGTCGATGAGGATCAGGCCTATTGTGGGCAGGGGGGCAAAGACGGCACTGCGAGTGCCGATGACAAGATCCACCTGTCCTGCGGCAATGCGGCGCCAGGCGTCAAAGCGCTCACCCGCCGAAAGCGAGGAGTGAATGACCGCCACCCGCTCGCCGTACCGGCGGCAGAAGATGCCGACGGTTTGCGGGGTGAGGGCGATCTCGGGTACCATTAATATGACACCCCGCCCTGCGGCGATCACGCGGTCCATCAGCTTCATCATGACCTTAGTCTTGCCGCTTCCGGTCACACCGAAAAGAAGGGCCGCCTCCGGGCGGTCACGGTCGGAAAGCTCCTCAAGCCGCTCGTACGCCTGCATCTGCGCGCGGGAAAGCACGATGGGCTCGGTCTCTCTTGCTGCCGTGCGATAGGGGCTGCGATAGCACTCCCGCTCCTCTCTTACGACCCAGCCGTGGGCAACCATAGCCGCCATCTGAGCAGAGGTGGCACCAAGCGCCGTCGCCTCGGCGGCCGAAAGCACCTGTCCCTCGGAAAGGGCCGAAAGGATGCGGCGATGTACCTCACTGCGCACCCGTTCACGCCCCGTACGGGCCAAAAGCCCGGGGATATCCCCGGGGGCGGCGGCGCGGTATTCGGCCACCGTGGCGATCTTGGCGGTCGCATTTCCCGTCAGCAGGGCGGGCGGCAACAGCGCGCGCACCGCATCCCCGAAGGAGCAAAGCGTATGCTCGCGCAAAAAAAGAGCAAGCGAAAACATCTCCTCGGTAAGGGCGTAGCACGCCTCCTCTACCGCAAAGACGCTCTTCAGGCGTGCGGTGTCCTCCCGCTCCTCCACGGCCGCCACCACGGCAGGGCGATGGCGGTCACCCCTCCCAAAGGGAACGGTGACAAGAAACCCGCGCCCCACAGGGCCGAGAGCGGGCGGACAGATATAATCGTATCTCTTGTCGGCAGGGTACGGCACGCCGATGAGATACACACCGACAACCGTCATACGAAAGTCTTACTCGTCGGCTTCCCCGGTGGCCTCTGCCACGGCCGGCTCGGCAGTCTCGGCGGTCTCGGCCACGCGATACATCCGATAACGGCCCTCAGCCAGGCGGGTGATGGCGATCTTGACCGCCTTCTGATCGCGGTACTCGCTGTCGATCAGGGAAGCCAGGGGCTTCTCGGTCTCACGGTTGGCGATCATACGGTCTGCGCGGGCTCTCTGCTCCACGTATTCATCGGTGACGCGGCGGGCGCACTTGGCGGCGCCGATCACCAGCTCGTAGCGGTTGAACTGACCCTTGGTAAGCTCGGAAATCGAAGGTTTGATCATGGTGTGTTCTTCTTTCTATAGCGTATTTTTTTAAAACTTGGTTATTCGGCCGCCCGCAGTCTTTCGGAAAGCTCGGGCGGGGTGAGGGGGGACAGAAGCACAAGGCCGCAATCGGTCACCAGGACCGAGCGGGTCTTTTGCCCACAGCTGACGTCAATGATGCGTCCCTCCTCGCGGGCATCCTGACACAAGCGCTTGATGGGGGCGGTCTCGGGAGAGGCCACGGTCACCACACGGCCGACGGCCACAAGGTTTCCAAAGCCGACGTCAATAAACTTCATACGGCGTCACTCCACGTTCTGCACCTGCTCGCGGATCTTTTCCAGCTCGCCCTTCATGGCAACGACAAGATGCGCGATCTCGGAGTTCTGTGCCTTACTGCCGATGGTATTGGTCTCACGGTTCAGCTCCTGCATCAGAAAATCCAGGCGGCGGCCTGCCGGCTCGGGCGCGGCGACGATCTCGCCAAAGGCGACAAAGTGACTGCGCAGGCGGGCAAGCTCCTCATCGATCGCAATGCGGTCGGCAAAGATGGCCACCTCGGTCAGAAGCCTTCCCTCGTCGGGGGCAAGGCCGACCTCACCCGTCAGCTGGCGCAGGCGTGCCTCCAGCCGCTCACGGTAGCTCTCCTTATCCTTGACCGAAAGCGCCTCGACGCGCTCGGCCATCGCGGCGATGCGATCAAGCTTTTCCTGCATATCGGCAGCCGTGCGGGCACCTTCGGCCGTGCGGGCACTGAGGAATCCCTCGGCGGCCTCGGCAAGCACCGGAAGCAGCGCCTCCCACTCTGCCTCCGCATCCTCCTCGGTCTTGCGGTAGGAGAAAAGGTCACGGTTCTCGGCAAGCCGCATCACGGTAATATCGTCGGGCAAGGAAAGCTCGCTTGCCAGGCGCCGCAGGGCGGAAAGATAAGCCTTTGCCAGGGGGAAATCCACCTCCACGGTATCGACCTCAGCCCCGTGCCGCTCGACCGTGATATAGACGTCTACCTTGCCGCGCCCCGTGGCGTTCTTCTGCAGGTAGGCCTTAATACGCTCCTCAAGCGCCGCAAGGGCACGGGGGGCCTTCACGGTGCAGTCAAAGTAACGGCTGTTGACCGCACGGATCTCTACGGTGATATCCTTATCGGGGGCTTCGCGGCGGGCACGCCCAAAGCCTGTCATGCTTCTGATCATACCGGCTTCTCCTCTTCACTGTCCGAAATTACGTGGCTGATCACGTCAAGGAAGGTGCCAACGTCCTTGAACTCACGGTACACCGAGGCAAAGCGGACGTAGGCAACGGCATCGGCGTGGCGAAGCTCCTGCATCACCATCTCCCCGATCTCGCTGGTCGATATCTCGGCGGTCATGCGGTTGGCAAGCTCTGCCTCTATCGCGGCGGCAATGGCTTTGGCATCCACAGGGCGCTTTTCACAGGCCTTCAAAAGGCCCATTTCCAGCTTGTGGCGGTCAAAGATCTCACGCGTGCCGTCCTTTTTTACGACGGTCAGCGGTACCGTCTCCACTACCTCATAGGTCGTGAAGCGCTTGCCGCAGGCCGTGCATTCACGGCGGCGGCGGATACTGTTGTTTTCTGCGGGACGGCTGTCCAGCACGCGGCTGTCCGGCGCCGCGCATACAGGGCAATTCATGGGTTCCTCCTTGTCACCTCGCACAGGCGGGAGCGCGCGTATCGAGGCGGAATATAACTTTAACTACATAAGTATAGCACACTTTTTCCGAAAAGTAAACCCCCAAAGGCGATTTTTTCGCCGGGGGTGCTACGGGAGGTGGAACGCCTGCCATGCGGGCGGCGGCGCACCGTGGCCGGGGGGGCGTGCCCTGCCGCCATGAAGGAGCCCGGAGCGCGGAGCATGCCGAGGGGGCGGCAAGGAAGCAAAAAAAGTTCAAATTATTGCATAGTTTCTTTTACATATACCGCCATTTTGTGCGAAAAGCCGCTGTTTTTCCTTTGTTTATTCTCCAAAGATCGACAGGTCCTTTACCGTGCGTTCATCTATGAATTTTTCGTATATTTTTTGTGTCGGACAGGCTTCGTCACGCTTCGCGCAGGCGGGCGCATTTCTCCATGGCGTACGGCTTGACACCCGCGCGGAGATGTGGTATAATACGAGGTATCATGATACTTTAGGCGCGCGCTATGCGCGCTAAGGGCTTATCCCGGGAGGAGACACATGGCGATCTTTTATCTTTCAGGCGGCAAGCTTTGCCGCTACGGCGAGGACGGCCACCGCGAACTGCCGAACGGCATCCTTGACCGCACGGCCGAGCGCATCCGCACCTCGGCACGGCGCGAGGAATGGAAAACGACCGGCAGCGGGGCACGCTTTATGAACGGCGAGGGGGGTGCCGCCTCGGCCGAGGATCGCGTGGCGAGCCTGCAGGCTACGGTGGGCGGCCTTGCCTTTTTCGGGGATCGCCTTGCCTATCGTCTTACGATAGACGAGGTATCCGGCATCTATACCAAGCGCCATCCCGACGACACCGAGGAGGGTATCCTTTACAGTGACAGTACCCGCGCCTTTGGCGACCTTGCCGTGGCCGAGGACGGCCTCCTTGTCTCGGTGGGGTATGCCGGGCAGTCTCACATCGCGCTTTTGCATGAAGAAACGCGCGAGCTGACCATCCTGACCGAGGGGCGAACGGTCGATACCTCCCCTGCGGTAGACCCTACCGACCGACGCAGCTTTTATTTTTCCAGTGCCGGGCTTTCGGACACCGTGCAGGACGAGGAGGAGGAGATCCCAAGATCCCTGCCCGAGCTGCTTCTGGCCATGCATAAGAAGCGCCCGGAGGACGTCGTGGGGCCGGCCGCCATCTTGCATATGGATGCCGGGCGCACTGTCCTTTCCGAGGTACTGGCCGACCCGCATTACGATTATCTCCGCCCCTCTGTCGGCAAGGACGGGACCCTGTATTATCTGCGCCGTCCCTACCGTGAGGAAAAGCAGGGGGTATCCCCCCTCGGCTGTCTTACCGACATTCTGCTTTTCCCCTGGAATCTTTTGCGCGCCCTTTTCGGATTTTTCAACTTCTTCAGTATGAAGTACGGCGGCAAGCCCCTCTCGCACGGCGGAAGTGCGGCACGCCACCGCAGTGAGCGGGAGGTCTTTCTGGAGGGCAACCGCATTGAAGCCGAAAAGGAGCTTAAAAGGAACAGACGGGACGAATTTCCGGGGATCGTGCCCGCCTCGTACGAGCTATGGTGCCGCCGCCCGGACGGAGAGTGCCGCAAGCTTGCCTCGGGGGTATATGCCTACGCCCTGCGGGAGGAGGACATTCTGCTTTCGAACGGCTCGGCGATCCTGCGGCTTTTGCCAAGCGGCAAGCGTGAAAAGCTGACCGATGCGCGCCACGTGACGCGCATTGCCACCTTCCCGGCATCTAAAAACCCGTAAAAAAAGCCCCCACGGGGTGCCCGTGGGGGAATTTCAGAAAAGGAGCGGCGCATCCCCCGAAAAGGGAGCGAAGGCCTCCTCCTCATACGGCAGGGGGAGCGTGAAGGAAAGCATGCGCCCGCCCCGCGGATGCGGAAAACCGAGGCTGCGGGCGAAAAGCCCGAGTGGCGCGCGCTCGCGCCCGCCGTAGCGGCCGTCACCGAAAAGCGGCATTCCCCGCCCGGAAAACTGCACGCGGATCTGATGGGTGCGCCCTGTGCCCAGTGTCACGGCGACAAGTGAAAGCGCCTCCCCCGCCACCGTATGCGTGGCAAGGGTACGGTAGGAAAGCACCGCCTCGCGCACGCCGTGGCGCGGCCTGGAAACGATAAAGGATTTACCGCGGGAGGCATCCCGGAAGAGGAGATCCCGCATTTCTCCCTCGGCAGGGGTGGGGGTGCCGTGGACAACGGCGGCATACTCCTTACGGAATTTGCCCGCCTGCATGGCGGCGGAGAGCCGACCGGCATCCGCACCCGTAAGGGCAAACACCATAAGCCCCGCAGTCTCTCTGTCCAGGCGATGCACGGTCAGCACGCCGATGCCGAGCTCTGTCTGCAGAAGGCTTGGCATACCGTGGGGATCCGACCCCTCCGAAAGCACACCGCGCGGCTTTTCCGCCACGATGACAGCCTCATCCCGATACAGTATATGCATCCGCCGTACCCCCTTTGTTTTTCTTATAGTATAGCAGAAGCTTCTGCCTTTTGCAACCCCCAAAACCATTACCCACAGGAGGTTTTTATGGATATCGCTTCTATTCTTGCCCGCGTTGACCACACCCTGCTGCTTCAGACCGCGACCGAGCCCGAGATCCTTGCCCTTTGTGACGACGGCATCCGCTACGGCTGCGCCTCTGTTTGCATTCCGCCCGCCTTTTTGCCTGCCGCCGCCGCCCACTGCGAGGGGCGCATCCCGCTTTGCACCGTGATCGGCTTTCCGAACGGCAACATGCGCACGCGCGCCAAGTGCTTTGAGGCACAGGACGCCGTTTATGCCGGGGCAGACGAGGTGGATATGGTCATCAATATCGGGCTTTTGCGTGAGAAAAAATACGATGCCGTGCGGGACGAGATCGCCGCTGTCAAGGCGGCCTGCGAGGGACGGCTTTTGAAGGTCATTATCGAGACCTGCCTTCTGACCGATGAGGAAAAGGCCGTGATGTGCCGTCTTGTCGGCGAGGCGGGGGCGGACTATATCAAGACCTCCACGGGCTTTGCAGGGGGCGGGGCGACCGCCGCCGACGTGCGCCTGTTTGCCGCCCATCGCCCAAAGGGGCTGAGGATCAAGGCGGCGGGGGGCATCTCCTCGCTTGCCGATGCCGAGGAGTTTATCGCCCTGGGGGCAGACCGCCTTGGCACCAGCCGCATTGTGAAGATCGTAAAAGAGCTTGAAAAGGAAGGTAAATACCATGTCTAATACCCCCACCGCCCACATTGGGGCACGCCCCGAGGATATCGCAAACGTCGTCTTAATGCCCGGCGACCCGAAGCGCTCGCGCTTTATTGCCGAGAATTTTCTTGAAGGGGCACGCCTTGTCAACGATCTGCGCGGCGTGCAGGGCTACACCGGCAGCTACCGCGGCCGCCGTGTGACCGTGATGGCCAGCGGCATGGGAATGCCCTCGATGGGGATCTACAGCTACGAGCTGTTTTCCTTCTTCGGGGTGGAGGCCATCATGCGCATCGGCACGGTAGGCGGCATGAGCGAAAGGGTACGGGTGCGCGACCTTATTCTTGGTATGGGTGCCTCTACAGACTCTGCCTTTGCCACCCAGTACCACCTGCCGGGGAGCTTTGCCCCGCTTTGCTCCTACCCCCTGCTTTCTGCCGCCACGGCCATTGCCGAGCGCGAGGGCATGCGCTATCACGTCGGCAATCTTCTGTCCACCGACGTCTTCTATTGGGATGACCCGACCGACAACGAGCGCTGGCGCCGCCTTGGGATCCTGGGTGTGGAGATGGAGGCGGCTGCCCTCTATATGAACGCGGCGCGTACCGGCAAGCAGGCCTTGGCCATCTGCACCGTTTCTAACCATCTCGTGACCGGGGAGGAGACCACTGCCGCCGAGCGCGAGACCACCTTTACCGATATGATGACCCTGGCGCTGGAGACGGCGCTGACCGTCAAGGAGGGGTAAGGGCTACTATGCTGACGATGTACGACCTTCTCTGCCGCAAAAAGGCGGGGATGGCGCTTACCGAGGAGGAGATCTCCTATTTTGTCAAGGGATACACCGAGGGGCAGATCCCGGATTACCAGGCCTCGGCGCTTCTGATGGCGATCTGCCTGCGGGGGATGGACGACCGCGAGGCCGCCGCCCTGACCGGTGCCATGATGCGCTCGGGCGACATCCTGGATCTTTCGGATCTCGGCCCAACGGCCGACAAGCATTCGACCGGCGGCATCGGGGATAAGACCACCCTGATCGTGGCGCCCTTGGCGGCCGCCTGCGGCTGTACGGTAGCCAAAATGTCCGGCCGTGGGCTTGGGCACACCGGCGGCACGGTGGATAAGCTGGAGAGCATCCCCGGCTACCGCACCACCCTGTCGCCCGAGGAGTTCCGCGCGACCGTCAAGCGCTATGGGCTTGCGGTCATCGGACAGAGCGGCGACCTTGCCCCTGCCGACAAGAAGCTGTATGCCCTGCGGGACGTGACGGCCACGGTGGACAGCATTCCCCTGATCGCCGCCAGTATCATGTCCAAAAAGCTGGCATCGGGTGCCGGGACGATCGTGCTGGACGTCAAGGTCGGTAGCGGTGCCTTTATGAAAACAGAGGCCGAGGCGCGGCATCTTGCCGCCCTGATGGTAGAGATCGGGCGGGCGCACGGCCGCCGCGTGATCGCGGTGCTTTCGGATATGGATGCCCCCCTTGGCTATGCCGTCGGCAATGCCGTGGAGGTGGAGGAGGCCGTATCCGTCCTGAAGGGGGACGGCCCGCCCACCCTGCGCGCCCTTTGCATCACCCTGGCCGCCACGATGGCGGAGGGGGCACTCGGCCTTGCGCGCAAGGAGGCACTTGCCCGTGCCGAGGCGGCACTGGAAAGCGGCGCGGCCTTCCGAAAAATGTGTGACTGGGTAGGCGCACAGGGCGGCGACACGGCGGCACTGCACG
Source organism: Clostridia bacterium (assembly GCA_017652965.1). The sequence goes on from JAGBZZ010000014.1 coordinate 15,598, forward strand.
ATACCGCCCGCCTGCCGCACGCTACGCATACCCACCCCGTGCTTTGCCCGCGTGACGGCTATCTTTGCGCCACCGATGCCGAGGCGATCGGGCGTGCTTCTATCCTTTTAGGGGCAGGCCGCGCCGTAAAAAGTGACATCATTGATCCGAGCGCCGGTATACTTTTCAAAAAACAGATCGGCGACCCCGTTAAAAAGGGGGAAATCCTAGCAATTCTGCTGACTTCCGAGAAGGAGAACCGTTTCTCCGATGCAGAGGCAGTCCTGCAGGCCGCCATCACGGTCGGAGATGCCCTCGTCCCTGCCCGTCACCCGGTGATCGATGTCATCGGCTGAGCGGGCAGAACACACGAAAAGGAGAGTCTTATGCGACTTCGTATTGAGGAGGATCTCTTCCTCCACCGTCAGCCCGAAATGGCCTTTATCGAGGATCTGAAAAAGCCTCTGCATACCGAGACCCCGCCCGGATGGAACAAGCGCCGCCCGAAGGAAAACGAGGTCTTTATCGAAAGCCTTACCCTTGTGGGCGCCTTCCCCGACCCCGAGGGGCTTCTTGTCACTGCCTATGAGGATTTCGGAAGGTTTATGAAATCGGCAGGGATCCGCGAGGGGGCAGGCTTTCGCATCGTCACCGAGCAAGGTAAGACCGAGTGCCGCGAGGCCTATCGCATCCTGATAACCCCCGAGGAGTGCCGCCTGATCGCCGCCGACACCGAGGGCATCCGCCGCGCCCTTATTTATCTTGAGGATGAGATGCAGCGGCGCGAGGGCAGCCTTCTGCCGCTTGGTGCGATCGAGCGCCGCCCCTTTATCAAGACCAGGATCTCCCGTTGCTTCTTTGCCCCGCCCAGCCATGCCTCCAACCTCGGCATGGAGAACGAGCTGGCATCCGACATTGACTATTACCCCGACGAATATCTGAACCGCCTGGCACACGACGGCATCAACGCCCTGTGGCTTGGGGTCACCTTCCGTGAGCTTTTGCCGTCACGCGTGATCCCCGAGTTCGGCACCGACGGCGAGCGGCGCCTCAAGAAGCTGAACGAGGTGGTGGCAAAGTGCCGCCGCTACGGCATTGCCATCTATATCTTCTGCAGTGAGCCTGCCTCCACCTTCCGCAATCCCATTCCCTTTGAAAAGCATAAGGACGTCCTTGGCGGCCTTTTCTGGCCGGCGAAGAACGCCTGGACCTTCTGCCATATCAGCGAAAAGGGGGCGGCCTACGTGGAGGAGGCCTTTACGACCCTTTTCCGCCGTGTACCTAACCTTGGCGGCCTTATGATGATCACCACCGGGGAGACGACCTCCTCCTGCGGCTCTGTCCCCCGTATGCTTTGCCCCCGCTGTCGCGAGCGCTTTGGCACGGTAGGCAAGACCCTGGCCGACCTTGAGCGCACCGTGCGCGACATCATGGACCGCGAAGCGCCGGATGCCGAGTTTATCAGCTGGACCTACTCACAGCGTGCCTGGAAGCGCGAGCTGATCGAGGAGACCTGCGAGGAGCGTGACCCGCGCGTGATCCATATGCAGAACTTTGAGGATCTTTGCGAGGTGGAGCAGCTTGGAAAGACCCGCCTTGCCGCCGACTACTGGCTGTCTGTGGTTGGGCCCGGGCGCATTTTTTCGCAGTCCCTGGAGATCAACCGCCGCCGCGGCGTGCGGATGTTTGCCAAGATCCAGGCCTGCTCCTCTCACGAGATCTCAACCGTGCCGTACGTGCCCGCCCCCGGCATCCTTTACGATAAGTACAAGTTCATGTACGAAAACGGCATCACGGGGGTGGTGCATTGCTGGTACTTCGGCAACTATCCCTGCCTTATGAACAAGGCGGCGTGCGAGCTTTCCTTCCTCCCCCGTTTTGAAAACAAGCACGAATTCCTTGTGCATCTGGCCGGTATCGCCTGGGGGCAAAGCCATGCCGAGCAAGTGGCCACCGCCTGGGAGGCGATCGAGAAAGGGTATCGCGAATTCCCCGTGAACATCGCCTTTGAGTGGCTGGGCCCGATGCAGGACTCCCCCTCCTCCCCGCTTCATCTGTTGCCGGCCGACCTGCCCATGCCCAGCACCTGGCTGCTTGGTGACGGCAATCCCTCGGGCGGGGACCGTATCGGCGAATGCATGCTGAACGGCCACACCGAGGAGGAATGCGTGACCCTGACCGGCCGTGTAGCCGACGGGGCGCGGCGCGGCGCCGCTATCATCGCCTCTCTCCCCGACGGGGGATACGGTGAGCGCACCGAGCAGAAGAGCGTGGCCGAGGCACTTGCTCTTATCTTTGAAAGCGGACACAACGTCGTGCGCTTTTACACCCTGCGCCGCCTGCTTGGCATCGGTAAGGGGGACGTCTCGGGGATCCTTGACGAGATGGAGGCCATCGCAAGGCGCGAGATCGAGATCTCGCGTGCCCTCATTCCCATTACCGCTGCCGACAGCCGCATCGGCTATCACTCGGAGGCGCACGGATACAAGATCTTCCCCGATAAGCTTGCCTGGCGGATCGGCGAGGTGGAAAGGGTGTTACGCGAAGAGTTTCCCGCTTTGCGCCGCCGCATAGCCGACGGGCTTTACCCCCTGGCCTTTTACCGTGGCGAGGAGGAGGGGGCACGGCGCTACCTTATTGCGCATGCCCCTGTAGAGAGCTGTGAGTGGATGGACTTTTTGCAAAAGGACGGCACGCCGGACCCCGCCACCTCTATCCGCGTAGCCGAGACCGAGGACGGATACTGCCTTGAGGTGCGTATCCTTGACGGTGAGGATACGGTGTGGTTCAGGCCTGAGTTCCGCATGTTCCACCCGAGCCTGCCCTTTGGTGTCAGCTCGCTCGGTATTCCGATCGAAAACGACCTGCAGTACTCGGTGTACGACAACCGCGCACGGGAGATCAAGGCGCGCTTTACCTATGCCGCGCGTGAGTGCGAGGGCGGCAAGATCTACACCCTCACCTTCCGCCGTGCCGACTTTGACATGGAGAAGGGCGAGCCCTTCCGCCTCAGTGCTACCCGCGCGGGGCGCGGGACTGTCCTCTCACTTCCCGACCGTATGTTCTCCCGCCTGATCCAGGGGAGCTATTCTCCCGACTCCTACGCCTTCTTTGTGCCCGAGGCATAAGGAAAATCTCACGAAAGCCGACTTTTGTTCGGCTTTCTTTTTTCTTTGTATTTGTAATGTATCCTTTACAAAACACAATTTTCGCGGTGTACACATTTGTTTGCATAGCGTTCGGGGGAGATTTTCTTAAATCCTGCCGATTTTCGAAAAGTAAACAGTTTTTCCCGTTCCTTTATATATATAAGGGCGTTTCGCTCCTCCCGCCGCCGCCACACGTGGCGTGGAAGAAGGAGAGGTGAAAACGGCCGACCGAAAGCGAAGCGGCAGAGAAAAGACCGCCCCGGAGGAGAGCGGCGCCGGTGCCAAAGGGCGAGGGCACCGAGGGGGGGCGCACGAGGAGGCGCTACCCAAGATGCGGAGCCGGCGATGCGGGGAGGCGTGAGCGGGCATTGGCGAGGCCGCAGGGCTTTGAGCGGAGGCTTTTTGGGATGCAGAACACACGCACGCGCGTGGGCAGAGCGCAAGCGCAGGCAAGCGCAGGCGGGTTGCCATTTTTTGCTTAATAAAATTACGTGCGCGCAGGGGTTGCTTTTTTCGAAGAATAGTGCTATAATGTCCCTGTATGTAATTGTCATTTCTCTCTTTCGGCCGTGCCGCTCTCCCGCGCAAGCCCCGTTTTCCTTACGCGCGCGGCCGCAAAATACACACGCATTGGAGATATTCTTATGCTTGTTCCCTATTCGGTCATCCTGCTTGCCGCCCCCCCGGTCATTGCCCTTGCCGTATACTTCTCTCTTCTCAGAAGCCGCAAGGTCATGAATCTCGGCTTTACCATGGTCGGTAAGCGTGAATTCACCAGAAAGCTTTTATCGCTTCTGCTTCTTGCCCTGTTTGTGACCCGCCTTTTCCGCCATGACGCGATCTACCACCAGCTGGGGCTTGGAGATCCCGAGGCCCTGATGCCTGCCACCGAGACGATCCTGGCTACGGCTTCCCGCTGGTTCGGTCTCCTTTCGGTCTCTATGGCGATCCTTGCCCCCTTCTTCCGCAAAAGGGAGCTGCACGATTTTGTTGCCTTCTTTGCCCCGCTTTCGGTCGCCTTTACCGCCGTAACACTTTCCGGTAACCTCGTCTCCATCTCCGGAAATGCCGATCCCCTCTACTGGCGCGGCATCCTCTTTATGGGGGAGACCCTCCTTACCGGTGTGATCGCCTGGTCCGAATTTTTACTGCTTTTGCGGCGGCGCGCCTTCGGGGGCGGCTGGCGGCGTATCGGGCGTCTTTTCACCTTCCTTCTCACCTATCTTTTCCCCTTCATGCCGGTGTGGGCGCCCGCCGTCCTTTTCGGCGAATTCGGGGATAAGACCAAGGGCTTTTCGCTTGAGCACCGCATTTTCATCTATATCGGCATTTTTCTGATCTTTTACTTCTACATCCTTTTGCGCAACCGCTCCTATGACGAGCGCTACTTTGCGGTGGTTGCCCTTGCGGCCTCGGCCTTCTTCAACTACTTCTCGGTCAGCCGTACCGGCCTTTCAGGCCTGCCGCTTCACCTTTGTAACACCGCCATCATGATGATGCTGGTGACCTACGTCTTCCGTCTGCGCGGGCTTTTCTACTTCACCTACCTTGTCAACGTGCTTGGGGCGGCGTTTGCCATCATCATGCCAAGCCCCGACACCTTCTTCTCGGATCCCGGCTCGCTTCTCTTCTGGTACAACCACATCTACGCCTTTGCCCTGCCCGTCCTTGGGGTGGCGCTGGGCATCTTCCCGCGGCCGAACTTCAAGATGATGAAGAAGGCTATCGGCGTCTTTACCCTTTACTTTGTGGCGGTGATGATACTGGACGGCTGGTTCAACCATGCCTCCTTCAATACGACAGGTGTCGAGGTCGACTACTTCTTCCTCTATTCCACCTTCTACATCGAGAAATTCGCCTTTGCCACACCCCTTTATAAGCCCTTTGACGTATACATCGGCGATCAGCTGATCCGCTTCTTCCCTCTGTATCAGCTGACGATCTACGTGATCTTCATTGCCTCCATGTTTGCCCTTTGGGGGATTTATGCCGTCCTTTTCCGTGTGGCGGATGACCACAAGGAGCTGACACGGCGCAAGAACCTTCTGCGGGACGCGCACCTCCGCCTGCTTGCAGAGCTCGGGGACAAGCCGCTGTCCGAACCACTCAATCCGGAGGGAAAAAATATGATCAAAATCGAGCATTTTTCCAAGATCTACAACGGCTCTACCCGTAAGTCTGCCGACGATATCAACCTGGAGATCCACGCCGGTGAGGTCTTTGGCTTTATCGGCCATAACGGCGCCGGAAAATCCACCACCATCAAAAGCCTTGTGGGCATCCAAAGCATCACCGAGGGACGGATCGAGATCGAGGGCTACGACATCTCCCGCCAGCCGATGGAGGCCAAGATGCACATCGGCTACGTTTCGGACAACCATGCCGTATACGAAAAGCTGACCGGGCGCGAATACGTCAACTACGTGGCCGACCTTTACCGCGTACCGACGGCCGAGCGCGAGGAGCGGCTTGCCAAGTACACCAAGATGTTCCACCTCGAGGAGGCCATTGACCGTGAGATCAAGGGCTACTCGCACGGTATGAAGCAGAAGATCATGGTGATCTCGGCCCTGATCCACAATCCGAAGGTATGGGTGCTGGACGAGCCCCTGACAGGCCTTGACCCCACCTCCTCCTACCAGATCAAGCAGTGCATGCGCGAGCATGCCAACGAGGGGAACATCGTCTTCTTCTCCAGCCATATCATCGAGGTCGTGGAGCGCATCTGCGACCGCATCGCCATCATCTCGGGCGGGAAGATCTGCCATTACTGCACGATGGACGAGATCCACGCCTCCGGGCGCTCGCTTGAGGAGATCTATCTCGACTACATCGACGGGCCCGAGGGCGCCATGCTTGCCGCCGAGCGTGCCGAGAAGAAAGCCGGGGCAAAAAAATGAGCAGCGTACCGAGCAAGGAGCAGATCGGGGTGCTGGAGCGCCAGCGCCGCTCGGCATCCAGGATCCGTGCGCTCCTCTTTATGCAGATGGGCGACAAGCTCAGAAAACGGACACGCCGCCAGCGCCGCCGCTTTGCCTTTCTCCTGTTCCTGCAGATCCTGGCGGCCGTTGCCGTCACGGCGATCTGTACGGTGCTTTGCAACGTACTGGCCAACACCTTTCACGTCCCGATGGATCGCGACATGCTGGCCGCGATCTTCCTGCTGACCCAGCTTATCAGTATCATTGCCAACGTGGGGACGATCCAGGACATTCTGTTTACCGACCGGGAAAACTCCATGCTTCTGACCTTTCCCTGCACCTTCCGCGAGATCGCCATCAGCAAGCTTTTGCTCTTTTTCATGCGTGAGCTGAAAAAGAACTGCTTCTTCCTGCTTCCCTTCCTTTTCGGGTTTGCCATTGCCACGGCGCAAAGCCCCGCCTTCTTCCTTTTTGCCATCGGGGCTTACCTGCTTCTTTCGGCACTGCCCATCTTTGTGGCCTGCGTGCTGTCCATCGCCTTTTTGTACGTCAACCGCTGGCTGCAGTCCATCCCGCTTTTGTACGCCACCGTCCTTTCGCTCTTCTTTGCCGGTATCTTTTACGTGGCCTATCGGATCCTTTTGCTTTTGCCCGACCCGCTTCGCTTTTTGCAGGAGTACGCCTCCTACATTGCAAGGATCACCGACGTTGTGGACGCGGTGGCACGCTTTTCCCTGCATTACGGCTCGCTTGCCGATATCCTGACGGGCGACGGCCGCCTTTTTGACTGGGTGCTCGTCCTTGTGGCAAGCGCGGTCATTACGGTAGCGGGGATCACCCTGCTTCTGCCCTTTTACTTCCGCGCCGTCTCCTCCTCTGCCGAGCGCTCCACAAGGGAAAAGAAGGTGCGCGTGCGGCGGCATGAAAGCTCCAGCCTGACGGCGGCGCGCGGCCGCTTTGGCCACCTTGCCCTTTACCGCACCTTTTTGCACAAGGAGCTGATCATCACCGTGCGTGACGTGCAAAAGCTGTCCGCCACCATCACCTCCTTCTTTGTGCTTCCCCTGGTCTCCTACGTGATGAACCAGGTGCTGGACTCGATCAACACCAACCCGCTTGGTGACTACATGGTCATCGCCTTCAATCTCATGATCAGTGCCAGCCTGCTTGCCGCCTTCAATACCGACTGTGCCTGTGCCCTTTCGATGGAGGGGTTAGAGTTTGGCGTATTGAAGACCGCCCCCAGCAACACCATGTCGATCGCCTGGGCGAAGATCACCGTGACCCTGCTTTCCAACCTCATTGCCATCCTGGCGACCACCGGTATTTTGTATTTCACAACCGGGATGGGTGTCATTGACCTCCTTCTCTTCGCCGTTACCCTGCTCTTTATTGCCGGCGGCGTCGTGCTTTGGAGCTTCCAGCTGGACGTGTGCCACCCCCTCTTTCACGAGTATGCCTCCAAGGGCGGAGGGGTCGTGGACAACCCTAACGTCGGCAAGGCCGCCCTGTACGGCTTTCTGACCGCTACCATCAGCGGTCTTCTTACCCTGCTTTTGTTGCATGACGGGTACGTAACGGGCTGGATCCGCATTCTTTTACTTGCCACCTGCTTTTTGGCCGCGCGGGTCTTCCTCTTTTATCGCAACCTGCAGGTCTACTTCCATGAGATCGAGCTGTAAGGAGGAAGAACATGAACAAAAAGCTAATGATCCTGATCGTTGCCCTGGAGTGCGTGTTTTCGGTATTCCTCATCAGCATCTTCGGTCCGATGGTCGAGGCTATCCACTCGGGCGTGCCGGTAAGCGAGATCTCCTTTCTCGATGAAAACGGAGAGCGCCTTCCGGACGGCACCGTCCTTGAGGTGGACCTTGAGAACGAGCGCAGTGTGTCGCTTTCCTGGCTGATCCTGCCCGAGGATGCCAAAAACAAGACCGTCACGGTCACGGCCGATGTCGGCGAGGACGTCGTGCGTATTACAGAGGATGAAGACGGCCTTGGGGCGCGTATCACCTTCCGTAAGACCGAGGTCGTGCGCATCACCGTCCGTGCGACAGACGGCAGCACCGAAAGTGCCACCATCACCCTGAAGCCCATGACCAAGCCCCCGGCCTCAGACATTGACCCCTTTGGTTGATTTCACTTTGTTTTTCATTTCGCATTGAAGCCGTCCGAAAGTGAGCCATCCGGCTTCGCGGCAAGAGCGATTTGCTAATAGAAAGGACTAAACAAGAAAGAGGTATTTACCATGAAAAAGACAATCTTTCGCTTGCTTCTCTCGCTTCTCCTGATCTCCGTGCTGGTCGGCGCATTGGCCGCCTGCGGCGATCCTGCCGAGTTCACCGTTACGGTGAAGGACGGCGACACAACGCTGAAGACCTATACCGTAGCCTCCGGCACCGCCCCTGCGATCCACGCGGCCGATCTTGCCAAGACCGGCTACAGTCTGCTTGGGCTTTACACCGATGCCGACATGACGGCCGAGTTTGCCCCCACAAACGGCACCTACCCCACCGTCACGGCCGACCTTACCCTCTACGCCAAGTACGGGGCCAAGGAATACTCGGTGTTCATCGACTACAACAATGACGGTAGCGATGACCTGGAAACGACCTTCACCTACGGCGCCCCCTACACCCTGGAGACCCCGCCCGAGCGGATCGGATACCGCTTTATCTCCTACGTTTACCGCGGTGCCGATTTCCCGATGAGCGGCACCTTCA
>JAGBZZ010000145.1 GCA_017652965.1 Clostridia bacterium
CTATTACCGCCACTCGGTCGCCTGGCAGAAGCTTCTCCGCAAGGACTGCTTTGAGCTGTGCCGCCGTGCCGAGACCCTGGCGGGCTACGACTTCCTCGGTGACATTGACACGCACTGGCACACCTTTGGCTACTGCGTGGGAATGATGAACGAATTTTACGAGCTGAAGCCGGGCGAGACGGTCGAAAACGTCCGCCGTTACAATTCCGATGCCGTCCTTCTCTGCGATCTTCCCCGCTCTCGCAATCTTCTGTCGGGCGAGAAGATCACCCTACCCATCCTCCTTTCCCACTATGGCGAGGACATCAAGAAGGCCACCCTTACCCTCCGTCTTTCGGACGGGGCGCGGGTGCTTTTGCGTCGCACGGTACCGCTTTCGGACCTCACGGCGGGCGGACTTTACGAGCTTTATCGCCTCGACGTACGTGTGCCGCACACCGACCGTCCCCTCCGCCTGACCCTGACGGCGACCCTGGCGGGCGGCAACACCGACACCGAAAACGCATGGGAGCTTTACGCCTTCCCCAAGGTGAAGATGCCGACCGAAGCGGCACTGCGCCGCGCGGGGGTCATAGTGGCCACCGACATGAGTGCCGAGGCACTGACGGCCGCCCTTGCCCGCGGCGGGCGGGTGGTTTTGCTTGGCACGGGTCCCCTGCCAACCGAAAAGATCTCCTTCCAGATCTCGCTGGCGGGACGCACGAACGGGCATCTTGCCACCGTGATCACCGATCACCCCCTGCTTGCCGACCTGCCGCACGATGGGTACTGTGCCCACCAGTTCCGCGCGATGATGAACGGCGGCGCGGCGGCGGTCTTAGAGGGGAGCGGTGTGCCCTATGCCCCGATCATTGAGATCGCCACGACCTACAAAAACGCACGGCGCGAGGCACTCCTCTTTGAGTACCGCGTGGGGGCGGGGCGGTTGCTTGTCTGCACACTGAACCTCCGCGAGGATGACCCCTGCGCGCTTTGGCTCCGTGAGCGGATGCTTACCTACGCCGCCGGCGAGGAATTTGCCCCCAAGGATGCCCTCTCCCCTGCCGCGCTTTCCGCGCTTTTGGGCACGGCATCGGTCGCCGACGAAGAAAACGCCAACGCGGCGACCAACAAAAACGATATTACGGCGTAATCCCTTTTCCCAAAAACAACATTTTTCCTTGACAAGCCGGCGCCCTGCGTAGTATAATGAAAATGCCTATACCGTTTTTTGGAAAAGGAGACAAAAACATGGAAAAGCCAAGAGAAGAAAACCAGGAATACAAGCAAAACGCCCGTTACTTCGGCCAAAGCAACCTGATCCAGCCGATCGGCCTGGCGCTGGTGGCGCTTGCCATCGTGCTGTTCTTCAGCCATCTCGGATACGTCAGCTATATTCTGATGAGTATCGCGCTACCCGTCGGCATCTTTCTGGCCGTCATCGGCATCTCGCACGAGGGAGAGGTAACGGCGCACTTTCACTGCGCGGTGGAGGACGTCGGCCCTACCTTTGAGGAGGAGCAGGCGCTGAAGGGCCGCCTTTCGCACAAGGTGGGCATCACGGTTGCCGAGGGGTTTGAATACCGTGAGGGGCTTGCCCTTAAGAAAAGCAAGGGCGGCACGATCTATTCCTCGCGTTATTCCAAGGCACTTCTTTATCCGCTCACCGATGCCGTTTGCATTTATGCCCGCAGCATTTCGCTGGTAGAGGAGGATCGCCGCGAGATCGCGGAGGAGATCCCCTACGCCGATATTGACGTCTTTGCCATCACGACGGCAGAGGATACCCTGACCTACGGAAAGCGCCGCTTTACCGTAAAGCATTCGACCCTCACCGTCAAGACCCATTCCGGCAAGTGCTTCACTATGCCGATCGCCGATGACGTGACCACCGCCGCCCTTGCCGAATTTGTAGAGAAGAGCGCCGCGGCGGCCAAGGCATAACGAAGGAAAAAAGAAAAAAGAGACACGCAGTGCGTGTCTCTTTTTTTACGGAACAATGGGGGTAGCGGGATCATCCATCACGGTATCCAAGGAGTATTTACTAAGAAGCGGGGCGGTATCCCGCCAGGCGCCGTCGCTGAAATCCGGGAATTCGACAGGTGCGCCGCCCGCACGGATGGAGGCCTCGGAAAGCGGGGCGATCGCCATCCACGTCAGGGTATCGTAGGTGTCGATCGGCGGGCGTTCGCCACGTTTGGCCGCCTCGATAAAGGCGCGCACGACAAGATAGTCTGCCCCGTCGTGTCCGCCCACGATCCCGCGCGCCAAGAACTCTTTAAAAAGCGGATGTTCGTAGGTATTCCGCGCACTTTCTTCATTATTCTCCAAATTTTCCTCCATTCCCTCGAAAAACAGCACACGTCGCGCCTCCGAGAACATGCCGCGAGTGCCGCGAATCGTATAGTTTCTCGTAGAAAACGGGCGCGGAAGGGTGGTATCAAGGCAAAGGAGAACCGTTTCTCCATTTTCGCAGGTCAAAACCGTGTTTACGATGTCCCCCTGCGTGTAGGTGACGTGGGCGTGCGGGCTATCCTCACCGAGGATACGGCGTGCCCCCTCACGAAGTCCCCGCGCCTTGGAGGCGAAGGAGGAAAGAGACAGGAAGCGGTTGCCGCGCCCGATGCCAAGCACCTTGGAGATCGGCCCCAGCTCGTGGGTCGGGTACTGCTCACAGTTCCGCTTACGGTAGGAGGCGATACGGTAGTGGGGATTCTCACCGTCGATCCCACGGAGGAGGTCGCACGCGCGGATATCGTGGTGATAGCCGCCCGAGCAATGGACGATCTCACCGAAAAGCCCGCGGTGCGCGACGTTCAGAAGCATCAGCTCACGCCGCATATAGCAGGTGTTTTCCAGCATCATAAGATGCGCACCCGTCCGCTTGTGCGCGGCAAGCAGGCGCTCGCACTCGGCAAGCGAAAAGGCACAGCCCACCTCGGTGGCGGTGTACTTCCCCGCGAGGAGCGAGGCCTCGGCCATTTCCACGCGCCCGTCCCAGCCTGTCATCAGAAGGACGGCATCGACGGACGCATCGCGCAGGATCTCGCGGTAATCGGCCACACGGCGGGGGACAGGCAGACCTGCGGCCGCAAAGAGCCCCGCGGCCTTTTGGAGTGCGGGCGGGTAGGTGTCGCAAAGATAGGCCACCTCGACGTCCCGCATCGGCAGAAGGTCATGCTCAAGGACGGCCATACCGCGCCGCCCAAGGCCGACGTATCCAACCTTTAGCTTTTCCTTCATTCAGCATCCTCCCGCGCGGGAAAGATGGGCGTCCCCGCATCCTCAAACACGGCATCCAGGGAATATTTGCTGAGTAGCGGCTCCCCCGGGGTCTGCCAGGCACCGTCGCTGAAATCCGGGAATTCGACCGGGGCACCGCCCGCACGGATTGAGGCCTCGGAAAGCGGGGCGATGGCCATCCAGGTCAAGCTGTCGTAGGTGTTGATGGGGGGTACCTCACCCCGCTTGACCGCCTCCACAAAGGCGCGGCAGACGAGATAATCGATGCCGCCGTGACCGCCCTGCATCGAGCCCGACGTATACTCACGGTACAGGGGGTGGTCATGGGTCTTGTACATTTCCTCTTCGTTGTTTTCGATCTTCTCCTCCATCCCCTCAAAAAAGAGGACGCGCCGCTCCTCGGTGTACATACCAAGCGTGCCGCGCACGGTGAAGTTGCGGCTGTAGTAGGCGCGCGGGAGGGTGGTGTCAAGGCAGAGATGCACCGTCTCGCCGCCTGCGCAGGTGAGGATCGTGGTCACGATATCACCCTGGGCATACTCGGCCTTCGCCTCCGGGCTGTCTTCCCCCAGGATATGCTCGGCCGCCGCACGCAGGCCGCGGCTTTTGGAGGAGAAGGAGGCAAGAGAGAGGAAGCGGTTGCCGCGCCCGATGCCAAGCACCTTGGAGATTGGCCCCAGTGCGTGGGTCGGGTATTGCTCGCAGTTCCGCTTTTCGTAGTTCGGCAGGCGGTAGTGCTTGCCCTCACCCGGCTTCTGCAGGAAAAGCTCGCACGCGGGCAGGTAATGGTGGTAGCCGCCGTCGCAGTGCACAAGCTCACCGAATGCCCCCTCAAGCGCCAGCCGCAGGCCCATCATCTCGCGGCGGCCGTAGCAGCAGTTTTCCAGCATCATCAGATGCGCCCCCGTCTTCTCGTGGGCGGCCTTCACACGCAGGCACTCCTCCAGCGTAAACGCGCACCCCACCTCTACGGCGGTATACTTCCCCGCCAGTAAGGAGTCCTCAACCAGGGTCATGCGCCCGTCCCAGCCGGTCATCAGAAAGACGGCATCCACCGTCCCGTCGGCCAGGATCTCACGGTAGTCGGCCGTTTGCCGCGGGACGGTACGCCCCGCCTTCTCAAAAAGTGCAACCGCCGCCTCCATAGCGGGGGCGTGGATATCGCAAAGGTATGCGACCTCAACGTCCGCCATCTGCATAATGCAGGCAGAAAGAACGCCCCTTCCGCGGCGGCCAAGCCCCACGTAACCGATCCGGATCTTTCTTTTCATATTTTGAACTCCTTATATTGACTTTCAGCCTTGGCTGTGCTACTATAATGATATCACACCAAAAAGAGAATTCAAGCCCTAAAAAGGTACAAAAAGTGTCATTTTGGAGATAAACTGATATGAAGCTCGTCCCCCTCACCCCCGACTTCCGCCCGACGGCGATCTATGACAGCGTTTTTGACCGCGTCTTTCCGCCCGATATGTCCTTTGGCGGCGAGGCGCACGATTTTTACGAGATCGTGTTTGTGGAAAGCGGCAGGATCGAGGTCACCGAAAACGAAGAGATCTATCTCCTCGGCGAGGGGGATATGATCCTGCATGCGCCGATGGAGTTTCACCGCATCCGTTCGGCCGAGGGGACGATGCCGCACGTGCAAAATCTCAGTTTTGCCGCCGAGGGCACCCTGCCGCCGCCCCTGCTTTTGGGGGTGATGCGGCTTTCCCCTGCCGAGCGCAAGGAGTTTGCCGCCCTCTTCCGTTTTTGCAAGGACACTTGGGCGCAGGAAAGCGGTGATGGCCACACAGCAGGCGAGGCGGCGGCCATGCTGACCCTGTTCCTTTTGCATCTGTGTAAGAACGAGGGGGGCTACGAGGGCACGGCGCCCACCGCGCCGGCCGCCGCATACCGCACCCTTGTCCGACTGATGAACGAGCGCGTTTCGGACAATCTCGCCTTGGAGGAGCTAGCCGCCGCCGGCTTTGTCAGCACCAGTTATCTCAAAAGCCTGTTTGCCCGCTATGCCGGCATCGGCCCGCGCACCTATTACAACAACCTCCGCCTGCAGGAGGCACAGCGGCTCCTGTCGCTTGGGTACACGGTGGCCGAAACGGCCGAGCTTATGCATTTCTCCTCCCCCAACAACTTCATCCGTTTTTTCAAAAGCAAGACCTCCATCACCCCGCTTCAGTACAAGCGCGGGGATTAGAAGGAGCGCAGGACGTCTTACAAAGAGCAGAGGGCACCCGACAAAGGCGGGTGCCCTCTTCACAAGCCTGGGTAACGTCACCGGCCAACGCCAACGTAGCCCGTCTCCTCTATGATGGCCTGCCCCTCCTCGGACAGCACCCAGTCGACAAGGCGATCCACATTCGGATTCGGGTTCCCCTCATAGGTCACGGCGTACACGGGGGTCACGATCGGATAGAGGCCGTTTTGGATATTCTCCACCGTTGGGGCGACCCCGTCAATGGCGATGAGCTTGATGTCGGGGTTTTTGATGATCCCCTCCACGTAATAGCGGAAGGAAAAGCCGATCGAGCCGGATTTGTTCCTGTAATCGGCCACCCGTTCGATGATTCCGCCCATACCGCGGACCTCGTAGGTCTCGGGATCCATCAGCGGGGTATCCCCCATAAAGCGGATCAGCATGCTCTGGCTACCGCTTCCCTCGTCGCGCTGGAAGGGGGCGATCGGCTCATCCGGGCCGCCCACCTCGCTCCAGTTTTTGATGCGCCCCGAGTAGATCCCGCGGAGCTCGTCGACCGTCAGCGAGGTTATGGGGTTATCCTTATGCACGAAGAAGACGAAGGCCTCGGAGCCGATCTCGGTATACCGGAAAACCGTGCCGCACTCCTCGGCATACGCAAGCTGCTCAAGAGAGGGGGCGGAGCCGAAATAGAGTTCGGTCCTTCGCTCGGCAAGCGCCATGTAGCCACCGTCAGTGTTGTTGTATTCAAAGACTCCGTCTTAATGCTCCGTCGTCTACGGATAGACGGCGTTGACAAAGGCAGAATAGACCGGAAAGGCGGCCGTCGGCCCGTCAAGGATCGGCAGATCACCCGTCAGCTGCAGGGTCTCGCTCCTGTGCTTCACGATCTTCGAGTCC
>JAGBZZ010000146.1 GCA_017652965.1 Clostridia bacterium
AAAAGTTTGCCGCCACCCGCGAGAAGCATCCCACCCTGAAAAAGTTCATCCCCCTGAAGGGCGAGGCAGATGAAAAGACCCTCCCCTTTGCCGAGCTGCTTGCACTCGGTGCCGCCGAGATCGAGCGCGGCTACACCTTCCCCGACCGTGATCCCGAGGCGCTTGCCACCATGCTCTTCACCTCCGGCACCACCGGCACCAGCAAGTGCGTAATGCTCTCGGAAAAGAACACCTGCTCCTGCGTGAATGCCGCTTGCGCCTCCGTCAACTTCTCCGAGAAGGACGTGCTGCTTTCCGTTTTGCCCATTCACCACACCTACGAGCTTGCCATTTCGCTCGCCGCGCTCACGATCGGCGCCTTCATCGGCATCAACGATTCTCTGCGCCACCTGATGCGCAATATCGCGGAGATCCGCCCCACGGGCCTGATTCTTGTGCCGCTGTTTGTCAGCACCATTCATAAGCGCATTATGGAGAAGGCGAAGAAGCAGGGCAAGGAGGGCTTGATCAAGAAGATGACCCCCGTTGCCGCGCACATGCCGCGCAATTGGCGCCGCAAGCCGTTTTCCGCCATTCTCGAGACCTTTGGCGGCCGCCTGGAAAAGATCATCTGCGGCGGCGCCGCACTCAACCCCGAGCTGGTAAAGAGCTTTGACGCCTTCGGCATCCAGATCTGCGAGGGCGACGGCATTACCGAATGCTCCCCCCTGATCGCGGTCAACCCCTACTTTGCCAACAAGCCCGGCTCCGTCGGCCCCGCCGTGCCCCGTTGCGAGGCGCGCATCGCCGCCACGGGCAAGAACGATCTCGGCTATGACGAGGGTGAGATCCAGGCCAAGGGCGACAACGTGATGATGGGCTACTACAACAACGATGAGGCAAATGCCTCCGCCTTCACCGAGGACGGCTGGTACCGCACGGGTGACGTGGGCTATATCGACGAGGACGGCTATATCCATATCACGGGCAGACTCAAGTCGGTCATCGTGCTGGAAAACGGCAAAAACGTCTTCCCCGAGGAGATCGAGGAATACCTTGAGGACATCCCCGAGATCGCGGAAAGCGTGGTCGTTGGGCGCAAGGCAGAGGACTCCGACACCGTGATCCTCACCGCCGTGGTCTACCCCAACAAGGACGCATTCCCCGCGGGCTGCACCAAGGAGGAGATGTACGACGCCATTTACAAAAAGCTGATGGATCTGAACAAGCGCGTCGCATCCTTCAAAAAGATCATGGCGCTCGAGCTGCGTGACGAGGAGTTTGAAAAGACCACCTCCAAGAAGATCAAAAGACACCTGGTCAAGTAATAAAAAAACGTCCCCCGCGATGCGGGGGGCGTTTTTCTTTTACAGCGCAAGCAGATCGCACCCAAGCTTGTAGATAAAGCGATACCAGCTCTCGCGCTCCTCAAGCGGGAAGCGCTGGGAGCCAAGCTCAAAGGAAAAATCTCCCTCGTAGCCGATCTCGCGAAGGGCCGCCATCGTGTCCTTCCAATCCACGTTGCCGAAGTAGGGGGGCAGGTGTGCATCCTTGTCGCCGAGGTTATCGTTGACGTGCAGGCACTTGAGGCGCTTGCCGGCGGCGCGGATAAAATCCCCCACCGAAACACCGCTGTTGTTGGCATGCCCCGTATCG
>JAGBZZ010000147.1 GCA_017652965.1 Clostridia bacterium
GCACTGGATGCCCTCCTGCTTGCCGAGAACGCGGTAACGGCTCTTATTTCCTCCGAGGAGGCGGCCGCACTGCGTGGCAGGACCTTTCTCTTTATAAGGGCGGGGCAGACGGCCTCCTCCACCAAGGTAAAATGCTCGGCCGATCATTTTGCGGCGGCGATGCTGACAGAGCTTGGCCTTGTCAACCTGGCGGATACGGCACCGCATTTGCTGAATACCCTATCGACAGAAGCCATTCTTGAAGCCGACCCCGATTATCTCTTTTTCTCCTTGATGGGAGATGCCGAGGGGGCAGCCGCGAATATTGAGCTTTTGCTTGCACGCCCCGAGTGGCAGCCCCTAGGCGCCGTGAGGAGCGGGCGCGTGACCCTGCTTCCGCGCGAACTATTTCATTACAAGCCTTGCACGCGCTGGCAGACCGCCTACGCCTATTTGCTTGACACTCTGACAGGAAAGGAGGCCACCCCGTGACACGATTTGCAACCGTCCTTGTCATTCTTGCCCTGCTTGTACCGCTTGGTCTCCTCCTTTCGCTGCTTATAGGAAGCAGTGCCCTGACGGCCGATCAGCTTTTGGGGGGGCTTGTAGGGCGCGCGGGATACGAGATCGAGCGGGCGATCCTTTTCCATATCCGCCTACCCCGTACCCTGGCCGCCCTGCTGGCAGGAGTGGCGCTTTCGCTTTCCGGGGTGCTTTTACAGCACGTCATGGGCAATCCCCTGGCGGGGCCCAACACCGTCGGCATCCATGCGGGCGGCGGGCTTTTTACCGTCCTTTTTCTCTCGCTCTTCCCCACGGCGGTCACGCTTTTGCCCCTGGCAACCTTTCTTGGCGGCTTTCTGACTACGGCGCTGATCCTGGCGATCGCCGCACGCGCCGGGGGTGGCCGCACGACCGTGATCCTGGCCGGGATCGCCTGTACCTCACTGGCCGGGGCGGGGATATCCATTTTTACCATCCTGGATACCGACGTGCTGGCACAGTACGCCGCCTTTTCGGTGGGGGGATTTAGCGGTGTCAGCACCGATATGCTCCTCTTGCCCGCCCTCCTTGTGGGGCTTTCGCTCGCTCTTTCGCTGATCCTCTCGCGCCGTCTGACCGTGCTTTCTCTTGGGGATGCCCCTGCTGCCGCTTTGGGGCTCCGCGTGGCACGCCTGCGCATGCTGGCACTGCTTTTAGCCTCGCTTTCCGCCGCGGCCGCCATCAGCTTTGCCGGGCTTCTCGGCTTTGTGGGGCTGGCTGTACCGCACATCACGCGGCGGCTTGTAGGCTACGGCCTTTTCCGCGAGCTATGCACCGCACCGCTTGTCGGCGGTTTTCTCCTCATGATGGCCGACCTTGCGGCCAGGACCCTGTTTGCACCCTCGGATATCCCCGTGGGCATTCTGACCGCCCTTCTCGGTGCCCCCTTCTTCCTGATTCTTTTGATGAAAGCGAGGGGACGGCATGCTGGAATTTAAGAGTGTCGGTTACCGTACTTGCGGAACCGATATTATAAGCGATATAACCCTTACCGTCAGGACGGGGCGCATGACCGCCCTTTTAGGAAAGAACGGAAGCGGCAAGACCACGCTTTTACGCGCGGCCACGCGCGAGATCCCCTACAGTGGACAGATCCTCCTGGACGGCCGCCCCTCCGAAGTGATCCCTCCACGAGAGCGTGCCAAGCGCCTTGGGCTTCTCCCACAGATGCTGCCCGCCGTCCCGCTTTCGGTGCGTGAGCTTGTCGGTCTTGGGCGCACCCCCTATCTCTCGCTCCTCTCACGGCCGTCACCTGCCGACCGCGCAGTGACCGAGCATGCCATCTCCACCTGTGGCCTAGGAAGCCTTGCCGAGGCCGAGCTTACCACCCTATCGGGCGGGGAGCGGCAACGAGCCTTTCTGGCTATGCTACTGGCGCAGGAGGTGTCAATGATGCTACTGGACGAGCCAACCGCCTACCTGGATGCCGATGCCCGCAAATCCACCCTTACCCTTTTGGGGCACCTGATCCTCTCGGGAGAAAAGGGAGCGTTGGTTGTCCTGCATGACCTTAACGACGCGATCCGCTATGCCGATGACATAGCCCTTCTGGACCGTGGCAGGCTGCTCTTTTGCGGCACCGTGGCCGATTTCCTCGATAGCCATCTCCCCGAGAAGCATTTTGGGCTTAGCCGCATCGGGTGTGACGGAGGCGGCCTCCCCTACTTTTATTAAATCATAACCACCAGTAAACTGGTGGTATGCACAGCCCCTGGAAGGGGCAAATACAGGCTTAGCCCCTAGAAGGGGCACTGAAGTTTAGCACCGCATTACAATCGCAGGCAGCCGCTCACGTGCGGCTGTCTTTTTTATGCCTTCTTATTCTTGCTACCCGTGAACGGGTCAGTGTATTCCTTTGTGCTTATTTGGTCGGCTGCATAGTCTTCTTCCAACTGATTCCGGATGTACTCCTCTATCACTTTCTTGTTTCTACCGACCGTATCCACATAGTACCCTCGACACCAGAACGTCCTCGTTCCATACTTATATTTCAAGTTCGCGTGTCGATCGAAGATCATTAGGCTACTTTTTCCCTTGAGAAATCCCATGAACTGTGCTATACTTATGTGGGGCGGAATACTTAAGAGCATATGGATATGGTCGGGGCACGCCTCTGCCTCTATGATTTCCACTTCCTTTTGCTCGCACAGTTTCCTCAATATTTCGCCAATATCTCTTCTTAATGCACCGTAGATCTCCTTCCTTCGATACTTCGGCGCAAAAACTACGTGGTATTGGCACCTGTATTTGCTATGGGCTGTGCTTCGTATTTCGTTATTCTCTTTTTTCATTGTTTATCCTCCTTCTTTTCGTAATGCGGTGCCAAACCACTTACATTATAGAGGGAGGGTAAACTTTTTTCAATCGCCTTTTCTTTGGGCTTGCACAAAGCTCGCCCTTTTGTTTTTACTAAAGCGTTTCCCTTTCCCCCGGTAGAACCGGGGGTTTATTTCGACTACCAA
>JAGBZZ010000148.1 GCA_017652965.1 Clostridia bacterium
GGATAAACGCTCTTTGGGAGCAGCTGACCACCGCCCTCCTTGAGGCCGTGCCCCCCTTGGTGGGCAGTGCCGTCCTCTCGCTTCCCGGGGTACTCCTTTTTCTCCTGGTGGCGATCGTATCGGCCTTTTACTTCAGCCTGGATCTTGCCAAGGTGCATGCCACGGTGCGCGCCATCCTGCCAAAACGGATCGCGGACTCGCTCGGGCAGGTGCGGCAGGGGGCGATGCGGCTGGGGCTTGGCTATCTGCGCTCCTACCTGATCCTCACGGGGGTGATCTTCCTTATCATGCTGACAGGGCTTTCGCTTCTGTCGGTGGAATATGCCCTTTTGCTTTCGCTTCTTTTGGCGGCTGTGGACATTTTGCCCGTGGTGGGAGTGGGGACAGTGCTGATCCCGTGGGGGATCCTTTCGCTTGCCACAGGAGAGACGAGCCGCGGGGTGGGGCTTCTTTTGCTTTTTGCCGTCAGCGAGATCGCACGGCAGATCCTAGAGCCGCGCCTTTTGGGCTCGGCCCTCGGGATCCATCCCCTCGTATCCCTGCTCTCGCTTTACGGTGGGGTCCGCCTTTTCGGCTTTTTGGGGCTGGTGGCAGGCCCCCTGCTTGCCGTATTGCTGAAGCTGCTTTTTTCACGGCTTACGCAGGGAGAAAAAACAAAAAACCCGTCATACGACGGGATTTCTGTCGGTCACACGCGCTCTACCTTGCCGGAACGAAGGCAACGGGAGCAAACATAAACGGTCTCATGGCTACCGCCGACGACCGCTTTGACCTTACGAATGTTGGGCTTCCAAGTACGGTTGGTCTTCCGATTGGAGTGCGACACATTGTGGCCAAAGGTAACACCCTTACCGCAAACGCTGCATTTTGCCATTGCTACACCTCCTGATCATCACCCCGAAAGCGGGATGATTCTATCTGTAATTTTTTAATAAAACAAATCACGCGAATGTTATTATAGCACATGCTTTCAAAAAAAGCAAGTCTTTTTTTCGCTTTTTACAAAAAATAGTTCTTGCAATCTTCTTGGCGATATGCTACAATAGAAATAACCAAGGAAAGGGGGACGAGATATGAACAAGATTTTTGCCGTAATCGGCTACGTAGCCAGTGTGGCTGCGGCTGCTGTGGGGCTTCTGTGGCTCTACAATAAGCTTGTGGATCGCGCAGTGGAGGAAGAGCTGGAGGAAGAGTGCGAGTGTGATTGCGAGTGCGACTGCGATTGTGCCTGCACCGAGGAGCCTGCCGAAGCCACCGCCGACGCTTGTGCCGAGTAAGATAAAAGAAGAGCCCTTCGGCTATCGCTGATCGGCTCTTTCTTTTTTTATAGGTCACGGCGGTTTGCCCGTCGGTATTCCTCCGGGGTGATGCCGTAGGTCTTCTTGAACAGACGGTGAAAGTAGGGCACGCAGGGAAAGCCCACAGCGGCGGCGATCCGACAGACGGGCTCCTTGCCCTCGGAGAGCATCGCCTCAGCCCGCAAAAGGCGCGCCTTCATGAGAAGCTTGCTTGGCGCCTCGCCCGTATAACGGCGGAAAAGGCGGGAAAGGTGAGCGGGCGAATAGCCGAAGCGCTCGGCAAGCGAGGCGATATCCAGGGATGCGGTGTTTTCATAAAGATAGGAAAGGATCGCAGCAAAGCGCCGATAGCCGCCGTCCTGCTTATCGGCTACGGTGATATGCCGCGCCGTTTGAGACAGCGTGGAAAGAAGCGTGAGAAAGGCGCCCTCGGCCGCCAGGCGCATGGCTGGGGTGTGGGTGCTTGCCGCGCGGATGAGGGCATCCATCTCCTGCGTGACGGCCGCGCCGTGAAACACGAGATACTCGGTATAGTCCTCGCAGGCGGCTGTCATGGCAAATTGGCCGAGTGCCCCCTCGGTCTGCGAGGCGAGATTGAAGAAAAACCATTGCGGGCGGATCAGGATATTCAGCACTGTGGCGTCGGCATCGTCCCTTACCACGTGGAAGACCCCGGGATGCATCAGGATCACGTCGCCCGCCGTCATGGGGATGGCACGCCCCGAAACGATCTCGGTGATGCTCCCCCCCCTCACGTAGTTGATCTCGTAACAGTCATGGGTGTGGTAGGCATTGCCCCTGCCGGGCGGATGGAGATTCAGCGTGATGGCGGCGTGCCTATCAAGCGCATAGGCCTCCAGCCGCTCTATCCGTCGCCCGCCTTCTGCTTCTCCCACGGCAAAGCACCCCCTTTTTTTTGATAAGGATACCATAAAAATCAAAAAAAGTCAATCATTATGTCCTTTTTCGTCATTGCCGCGCGGTTTTTATGCGTGATATAATCAAGATAAAGTTGCAAAGAAACGGAGAAATATCTATGAAGCTTTCGTATACGACCTATCGGGAAAAGCTGAACGCCTGCTTTGTCGGCAAAACGGTCGGCGGGACGCTTGGCATCCCGCGTGAGGGACATCTCGACACGGCAAAGATCTCCTACTATGATCCCGTGCCTACCGAAATGCTGCCCAATGACGACCTAGACCTGCAGGTCTCCAACCTTCAGATCGTGATGCAGCACGGCCTGCCCGTCTGCCGCTATCATCTTGGGGAGACCTGGCGCTTTTACAACCGCTGCTCGCTTCCCGATGAGTACGGCGTTGCGCGCGCCAATTACGAGCAGCTTCTCCGTGCCCCGCTCAGCGGTATCTACAACAACCATTTTCACGGCGGTATGGGAAGTGCCATCCGTACCGAGCTTTGGGCATGCCTTGCCCCCGCAGACCCCGACCTTGCCGTGCGCATGGCGATCGAGGATGCCTGCGTAGACCATTACGACGACGGCATCCTGGCAGCCATCTTCCTTTCTGCCATCGAAAGCGCCGCCTTTACCGAGGCCGACCCGAGAAGGCTTATCGAGCTTGGCCTTTCCTATCTGCCGCGTGAGCATCGTATGGCGGCCGCCTTCCGTGATACCGTGGCGGCGTGGGACGAATGCCGCGATCCGCTTGCCGTACGTGAGATAGTGCTTTCGCGCTATCCCTCGGAGAACTGGACCGACGTCACCGTCAACCTTTGCTTTATCCTGATCGCCCTCCTGGCCGCCGACGGAAGCTTTGACCGTGCCATCTGCACCGCCGCCGAGCTTGGCTACGATGCCGACTGCACCTGTGCCACGGTAGGTGCGCTTTTTGCCATCATAAGCCCGAATTCGATCGACAAGCGCTGGACAGCGCCGATCGGGGATGAGCTTGTGCTGTCCGCCAATATGACGAATATGCAAAGCCCCGCCTCGATCGCCGACTTCTGCGACCGCGTGGACTTTACCGCGCGTGAGGCGCTTGCCTACTACGGCTCGCAGACCGAGCTTGTCGGCATCCCCGCCGATGCCCCGCGCTTTGCCATGGCACCGCCGCATACCGCACGCCACGATCTTCTCGCCTATACCCCGGGCAACGAGAAGGCCGCCCTTATTGCGCTTTCCCCGCTTGCCGCCACGCTTGTATATCCCGAGGATGTGGCCTATGCCTATGACGGCAGGGAATACCGCATGACGCTTCGCCTGACGAACACCGATGCGGTGAAAAAGGTGGGGGCGCTTACCGTTTGCGCGGCAGAGGGCACGGCGATAACCCCAAGCCGCTTTGAGATCTCGCTTGCCGAGGGGGAAAGCTGTGAGTGCAGCTTCCGCATTGAAAAGCGCGAGCCGCCCTTCCGCGTTTCGGTCAATCTTCTTTCCTTCCGCCTGCTTCTTAACGGCATCGGCAGTGTGCTTGAGGCCGGCTTCCCGGATGCACGCCCGTACGCCGTCAAGGATCTCGACACGGGGGCGTCTTATATTGCCGAGGCAACCGCCAGGGCCTTTTCTGTGCCGGCGGGGCGCTTCTCCTATACCGTGACCCTTAAGCCCGCCGTAGCCCGTCCTATGCGCCTTGTCGTCAGCGGGAAGGCCGCCGTAACCGTCTTTCATAACGGGGTCGAGGTCTTTCGCCGTGCCGCAGGCGCCCCTTACGTGCCTGCCCTGCACCGCAGTATAAACGGCCGTGTGGATCTTACGGTGGGGCGCGGCTATCACGAGCTTGTCTTCCTCTTTGAAAACGAGACGGAGGCCGAGGCCTTCGTCGAGCTTGGCACCCCCTTCGGATGCGGTGAGTGGATCGTGACGAACGAGTTTCGCGCTCTGCCATCCGGCACTTGACATCCTCCCCTCCTTGCGCTATAATCCTTATAAGATAACAAAAGGGCTTGCCGAGTAGCCCGACAGGAGAGATAGAATGAAGCTGAAGCTGATGACCTTCAATATCCGCTACGACAACCCGGATGACGGCAAAAACGCCTTTTCCGGGCGGCGGGATATGATCATAGAGTTCTTGCGGCGCGAAAAGCCGGATCTTATCGGCTTTCAGGAGATCGTGCACGTTATACGCCATTCTCTTGCCGAGGCACTGCGTGAGTATAGCTTTTTAGCCATCGACCTTGGGGAGGGGTATCGCAACGACGTTGCCGTGGCCTTCCGCCATGACCGCTTTGATCTTCTGCGCTTTGAGCAGTTCTGGCTTTCTCCGACGCCCGAGATCCCGCATTCGCGCTTCGCGGGCGGTAGCCCCTTTGACCGGATGGCAAGCCTTGTGACGCTTGTTGAGCGTAGCGAGCGGCGCGCCCTGACCCTTTTGAACTCGCACCTTGACCATATCAGCGACGGGGCACGCGAGAGGGGGGCCGAGCTTTTGCTTGCGCGCCTTACCCCTTATCTCGACACCCCCTGCTTTTTGACGGGTGACTTCAATGCAACCCCCGATACATGTGCCGCCCGCATCCTTACGGGGCATGCCGCCCTTTGCGACCTCACAGCGCCGCTTGGCAACGCCGCCACCTACCACGGCTATGGCAAGACCACCGAAAGCGCCAGGATCGACTATATCCTTGCCTCCCGTGCCGTTAGCGCGCTCCCTGGGACGCTTACCGTGCATACAGACGAAAGAGACGGTGTGTATCTTTCGGATCATTATCCCATCTCGGTTGAGGTAGAGATATAAAAAGGGGCTGTCTCATTAAGAATTCGAGAAAAACAGAGAAAAAACGAGGAAAACGAAGCAAAAACATCTAAAAAAGTTAATTCTTAATGAGACAGAACCGGGGGCGAACGGATTTAGAGCAGAAATCGCCGATCTCGACTTGGGAGCAAGCATAAAACGCAAATCTTGCGTTTTTGCGATGCGAGTAACGAAAATAAGGAGTTGAAGGAGAGGGCTATGCCCCGACACGCAACGACTATATTTTCGGAAGTGAGGCGTATTAACGAACGGCGATACTCCTGCGCTGTGCAAGCGTACCGCTTGGTGCTTCGCACTTGCTCGCAAAAGCGAGCCACCGCGGAGCAATCTGCGTGCGGCTCTCTCGTGCAAGCACGGTCTCGCTCGCACTTGATTATATGCAAACAAAATA
>JAGBZZ010000149.1 GCA_017652965.1 Clostridia bacterium
AACCTCTACCACGCAAGCAGCGTGCGCTTTGCTACGCAGAAGCACGATCCCGACTTCTCTCTGCCCGTCAGAGAAGGTCTCCCGAGCCCCGATATCATCGTTGACTTCCGCGTGGCGGCCTATGCCGCAGGTCGTGGTGAATTCGGCTATTCCAAGGTGTTCCTGACGCCAGAATTCGGCCCCTTCCAGAGATTTGTGGTTCTTCTGACCGATGCCGAGCTTGAGCCCGATCCGATCTTTGAGGGCAAGCTTTGCGACCGTTGCATGCGCTGTGCCCGTGCCTGCTCGGGTCAGGCTATCTCCATGACCGAGACCGAGTCCATCGTGGTGGCGGGGCATAAGGTCGAATGGGGTAAGCTTGACGTCATCAAGTGCTCGACCGCGTATATGGGCGCCAGCGAGGAATACAATCCCTTCCTGCGTAAGGATGCCGATCTTTCGACCGTTCCCGAAACCTATCACGGCGCGCCCGTGCTCAGATCGATGGTTGGTATTCCCGGCTATGGCGGAAACAACCCCGTTATTGAGGGCGCGCGCGGCTGTATGCGCGAGTGCTACGCGCACCTTGAGGAGCGCGGTGTTCTGACGCGCGGCTTCGTCAACCGCTTCCGCGAAAAGGGCACTAAGCCCTGGCGGATCACCCCCGAAATGCGCAGTGCCTTCGTTGCGGGCAAGAGCACCGACGGCGAAAACGAAGAGTAAGCGTATGAATTTTTTGGTTGGTTATCAGCCGCCCAAGGAGGACGGGCTTTCCTTCAGCCAAGCAATTGAGCCCTACCTTTCGCGTATTGATGAGGTGTTCTTTTCCTGGGTTAACACCCCGTCCGGCCGTGGCCCTGTCGGGTACGATGGCGGATACGTGGATTGGACCGCGCAGGAGTGCATGGAGGAGGAGCTGGCGGCCATTCGGAGGCGCGGCATACGCCTGGACCTCCTTCTCAATGCCAATTGCTACGGTGCGGAGGCCCTGTCCGAGCGCCTTTCAAATCAGATCCTGTCGATCATCGATCACCTCTATGCCCGTACGGGCGGCGTTGACGTCGTAACAACGGCATCTCCCTTTATTGCCGCGTGCGTCAAAAAGCATTTTCCCGACACGCGCGTACGCGCCTCGGTCAATATGAGCATCGGCACGGTCAAGGGGATGGAATATCTTGGCGAGCTGTTTGACTCCTTCTATCTGCAACGGGAATACAACCGTGATCTTGACACGGTGCGCCTTTTGAGCGAGGCGTGTCGTGAGCGCGGCAAGGAGCTTTTCATGCTTGCCAACAGCGGTTGCCTGAACTTCTGCACCGGCCATATCTTCCACGACAATCTCGTTGCCCACGAAAAGGATATCGCGGCAATGCGGAACGTAAACGGCTTTGAGCCGCTGACCTGTAAAAAATACCTGAGCCGCCCCGAAAACAGACACGCCTTTTTGCAGGGGAGCTGGGTGCGCCCTGAGGATATCCGACACTACGAGGGGCTCGTTTCGGGTATAAAGATCGCAACGAGAACGCACGCGCATCCCGGGCACGTCATTTCCGCTTATGCAAGAGGGAAGTTCTCGGGAAACCTTCTCGACCTGTGCGAGCCGGGATATGGAGAGATCTATTCGCCGTACGTGATCGATAACACGCGTATGCCCGAGGATTTCTTTGAGCGTGTTACCTCCTGCGACAAGCAGTGCCACAAGTGCAATTACTGTAAAAAGGCGCTTGAGGGGGCTCTTGTCAAGTTTTAAAGAATACAAACAGAAAAAAGGAGATGTAGGCAGTACATCTCCTTTTTCGTGCCGCGCATCAAAGATCCTTCAGGACCTTAACGGCGATGCCCTGGATCTCGCAATCCGGGACGTAGATATCGTCCATCACGTGGTTTTCGGGGTGCAGACGGATGCGGCCGCGCTCAGGCTCGGGATAATAGCGCTTCAGGGTGGCCTCCTCCTCAACGAGCCCCACAACGAACTCGCCCGGCTCGGCGGTGTCCTGGCGGCGGATACCAACAAAGTCACCGCTCGCTAGGCCCACGTCGATCATCGAATAGCCGATGGCGCGGAGCC
>JAGBZZ010000150.1 GCA_017652965.1 Clostridia bacterium
AACTTCGAGAAATAGGAGCGCACCGCACCTGCGGTGCGGGTGCGGTTGTCGGGGGTGGTCTCTACGATAACGGCAACGCCGGAGGGGCCGTAGCCCTCGTACACGATCTCCTCGTACTCGATAGAGGAATCGGTGGAGAATTTCTTGATCACGCGGTCGATGTTATCGTTCGGCACGTTGTTGGCCTTAGCCTTGGCGATCAGATCGCGCAGGCGGGAGTTGTTGTCGGGGTTCGGGCCGCCGGCACGGATGGCAACCGCCATCTCCTTACCGATCTTGGTAAAGATCTTACCCTTCTGGGCATCGGTCTTTTCCTTCTTGCGCTTAATGTTGTTCCATTTGCTATGTCCGGACATATATGCTCTCCTTTAGTTAAATCTTTTCGGGGGTCTTGAGGCAGATCAGATGCAGGGCTCTGCCCAGAACGGTACGGGCGGCGGCGACCATAGCGATACGGTTGCCGCGCACGGTGGCATCCTCTGCGGTGAGGATCTGGCATTCGTGATAGAAACGGTTAAAGGCGGCCGCAAGATCCAGGATGTAATGGGTAATGACAGAGGGCTCGTATTCCTCCAGCGCCTCCATGACCCGCTCGGGGAAGAGGGACAGCACACGAACCAGCGTGCGCTCTTCATCGGTCAGCGGCACGTCAGTGCGGATAAAGGTGGGGATATCCTTTGCCTTTTCAAGGAGCGAGCAGGCACGCGCGTAGGTGTACTGGGCATACGGGCCGGTGTTACCGTCAAAGGAAAGGGCATCGGTCAGCGAGAAGTTGATGTCGTGGATACGGCTCCCCGAGAGATAGTAGAAGATCACAGCGCCCACGCCGACGGCCTCGGTAACGGCATCGTCCTGCATGGTGGCCGAATTTTTCTCCTCGGTGACCTTTCTGACCTTTTCGATGGCTTCGGCAAAGAGATCCTTCAGAAGGACGACGTTGCCGGTTCTGGTGGCAAGCTTGGCGCCACCAAGGCTGACGGTACCGTACGGGACGTGAACCAGGCGGTCATACCAATCGTACCCCATCAGCTCCACGACCTTGAACCACTGGGCAAAGTGGAGAGACTGGCCGGCGCTGGTGACGTAGATGCACTTTTCGAAGTCATAGGTGTTGTGGCGATAGGCTGCAGCGGCAATGTCGCGGGTGGGATAGAGGGTGGAGCCGTCCCGCTTCAGGATGAGGCAGGGGGGCATCTTCCACTCCTCAAGATCAACGACAGAGGCACCGTCATCCAGCTTCAGAATGCCGGCATCGCGGATCTTCTGGATCTCGGCAGGCATTTTGTCGGTATAAAAGCTTTCGCCGTTATAACTGTCAAACTCAATGCCAAGCATCTTGTAGGTCTTCTGATACTCCCGCAGGCTGATCTCGATAAACCAGCGCCACAGGGCAAGGTTTTCCTCGTCGTGCATTTCCAGCTTCTTGAATTCGGCACGCGCCGCATCCTCAAGGCTCGGGTCTGCTTCGGCCTCGGCATGGAACTTGACGTAAAGGCGTACAAGCTCGTCGATCTCCTTGGCCTCGATCTCGGCACGGTCACCCCACTTGCGGTAGGCTACGATCAGCTTGCCGAACTGTGTGCCCCAGTCGCCAAGGTGGTTGATGCCAACGCAACGGTAGCCCGCAAACTCGTGCAGAAGCTTCAGCGAATGACCGATCACAGTCGTACCGAGATGGCCAATGTGGAAGGGCTTGGCCACGTTGGGGGAGGAGTAGTCCAAAACTACCGTGCGGCCGCCGCCGATAGCGGGCGAGCCGTACATATCACCAAGCGTAAAGATCTCACCCAGAAGGCGCTCTGCCATCGTGGCAACGTCGGCAAAAAAGTTAAGATATCCGCCAACGGCCTCCACCTTGGAAAAGGCGGGGTCTGCGATCTCCTCGCACAGGGCGGCGGCGATCTTCGGAGGGGCTGTCTTTAAAACACGGGAAAGGCGGAAGCAGGGGAAGGCAAGATCGCCCATGGCACTGTCGGGCGGATACTCTAAGAGGGTAACGATCTCCTCGGCGGAGGGCATTTCCCCGGTGGGGAAGGCTTTTTGTGCGGCAGCAAGAATAAGCTCGGCTGCCCGATTCTTTAACTTTTTCATAATGCTTCCTTTTCAAAAAGAGGATGATAGGCTTCGGGGGCATCGGGGATACCCGGGAGAATACGGCAGGGAACGATGGGGGCCTTTTGCATGGCGTGCGCAAGTATGGATTCCAGCCCGGATTCGACATAGTAAAGACCGTCTGCCTCATATACGGTGGCAAGCGGGAAATTCTTTCCGCCCTCCAGTGCCAGGCGGACATCAGCCGTTTTGGCAGCGTCCAACTCGGCACGGCTCATAAAGCGCTGATAATCCAGATAACAAAGGCGGGTATCGGGGGCTTTCTGCCACACGTCAAGCGAGGCTAAGATCAGATCGGCAACCTGCTCGGGCGTCAGGACGGTCGTATCCAGGACAAGGTCATAATTCTGCATGTCCATGATATGGACACCGTATTTCTCAAAGTAGCGGAGGTTTTCGCTCTTACGGCGCGCCGCGACCCGTTTTTCGGTCTCGGCAACCGTGCCAAAGCTTTCGCCGCTTCGCTTATCGTTTAAGATCCGCTCGGCTGATACGCGGGGGGCCACAGTCAGATAAACACGGAAGGTGCCGCGCACAAAGTGAAAGGCCATGCGCGAATCGATGATCAGCGTGCGGGGGTCATCGGAAAGCGCGGCAAGATCGTCATCGATCATCTTATCGATCTCCGGATGTGTCTCCATGTATTGGTTAAATTCATCGATCGTCATGCCATGCTCGGCCGCTTTGGCGCGGCAGACCTTTCCGGTCGAATAGTATTCCGCCCCTGTGCGTGCTATGATCAGCTTGGATACGGTGCTTTTTCCGCTTCCCAGATCGCCGGCCAGTGAGATTTTGAATCCCATAACCAATACCTCCGAATGTATACTATAACAACAATATATTATACCGCACGCGCACGCGTATGTCAACCCCCTGCGGGAAAGTTAGGTGAAGTTTCGGGAAAGCCCGGGGAGGATGAAAAGAAAAACGCCCTCGCATAAGACGGGGGGCGCGATGGCAATACTGAAAGCATACGATGAAAGGCGGTACGTGTGCGTTGTATACCCATAAGGTGGAAATTTGCGGCGTGAACACGGCCCACCTGCCAACCCTCGGCGACGAGGAAAAGCGCGAACTTCTGGTGCGCGCACGCGGCGGTGACCGTGAAGCACGCAAGACGCTTATCGTTGGCAATCTCAGGCTTGTCCTTTCGATCATTCAGCGCTTTTCCTCTCGCAGGGAAAATTTTGACGATCTTTTTCAGGTGGGCTGCATGGGGCTTATCAAGGCGATAGACCATTTTAATGTTGAGCTGGACGTGAAATTTTCGACCTATGCCGTCCCGATGATCATAGGAGAGGTAAGGCGGTATCTGCGTGACAATAATCCGATTCGTGTCAGCCGTTCGCTCCGGGATCTTGCCTATCGCTCGCTTGGTGTGCGGGAGGAGATCCTCCGGCGCGAAAACCGCGAGCCAAGCACTGAGGAGATCGCGAAGGTGCTGGGAGAGGAGAGCGATACCGTCGGGCGAGCTATGGAGGCGATCGTGGAGCCTGTCTCGCTGTACGAATCGGTCTACAGCGACGGAGAGGATTCGGTATTTGTGATCGATCAGCTACGGGATGCGGAGGAGTCGGAGGAGAATTGGATCGAGGATATCTCACTTAAGGAAGCGCTTGGCAAGCTTGGCGAGCGGGAGCGGTTTATCATTACCCGCCGCTTTTATGCAGGGCGCACGCAAATGGAGATAGCAGAGGAGATCGGGATCAGCCAAGCACAGGTCTCGCGGCTTGAAAAAAGTGCGATCGAAAAGATCCGCCGGGAATTCTAAGGGGGCGGCCCCGCCGAAAAGAAAAAAGGCCGTACTGCACCGCAGTACGGCCTTTTTGTAGCGGATCAAAGCGGATTTTTCTCATGCTCCTCCGCATGGCGGCGGATTGCTTCGATGGAGGAATCACTGATGTGATGCTCCATCTTACAGGCATCCTCGTCGGCAATGTCGGCAGGGACACCAAGCGAGATAAGAAAGCGGGTCAGCACCGCATGGCGGTGGTAGATCTTCTCGGCTGCCTCGCGTCCGGCATCGGTCAGCTCGATCGCGCCGTCACGGCTCACCGTGATAAAGCCGCCCTCACGCAAAAGCCCCACGGCACGGCTGACAGAGGGCTTGGAATAGCCCATATATTCTCCGATATCGATGGCGCGCACAAGGCCTGCCTTTTTGGAAAGGATCAGGATGGTTTCAAGATACATTTCACCGGATTCCTGCAAATGCATGGCTCGCCCTCCTAATTAGTGTCTTTTTTCTATTATAGCATAACCGCAAGGAAAAAGCAACCCCCGAAGCTATATGACAGGCCGGGGATTTTGTGCTTTGCCGCCAAATTGGTCTTTAGGACTTGCATTCCCCGTGAAAATATATTATAATGGCTAATGTAGTATACGTCAGGGGAAGCAAGAATGGAAAACAAGCAAGTAATCGTGAACGAGCGGGTGGCTACCACGCTTACCACACACGATTTTTATTATGATCTACCCGAGGAGCTGATCGCACAGACACCGATGGAAAAGCGCGATACCTCCCGTCTTTTGGTGCTGGATCGCACAAGCGGTGCGCTTTCGCATCGGCATTTTTACGATATCTGTGAGTATATCCGCCCCGAGGATATCCTGGTGGTCAACTCCTCGCGCGTGATCCCGGCCCGCCTTCTGGGGGCGAATGCCGCCGGCTCGCCGATCGAGCTGCTTTTGCTTCGCATGCGTGAGGGGGGCGTTTGGGAGACGCTTGTGCGGCCGGGTAAGCGCGCCCGCGCAGGTGCTAAATTCACCTTTGGCGGGATCCTGGAGGCCGAGATCCTGGAGGTGCTGGAGGACGGCAATCGCCTTGTGCGCTTCCACTATCCCTCCGAGTATCAAACGGTTTACGAGGTGCTGGATGCCGTGGGGCAAATGCCCCTGCCGCCGTACATTACGAAAAAGCTGGAGGATAAGAGCCGCTATCAGACTGTTTATGCCAAGGAGGAGGGCTCGGCCGCCGCGCCAACGGCCGGTCTCCATTTTACGCCCGAGCTTCTTGCGGCACTGCGCGCAAAGGGTACGGGATATGCCGAGGTGACTCTTCACGTGGGGCTTGGAACCTTCCGTCCTGTTAAGGCCGAAGCGATCACCGACCATCATATGCACACCGAGCAGTTCCATATTGAGCCCGAGGTGGCGGAGGAGATCAACCGCCGCCGTGCCGCGGGCGGCCGCGTGATCGCCGTGGGAACGACGGCCTGCCGCGTACTCGAGAGCGTGACGGACGAGCAGGGGATCGTTCATCCGATGAGCGGTGAGACAGGGATCTTCATCTATCCCGGCTACCGCTTCCGTGCCGTAGACGCACTCATCACCAATTTCCACTTACCGGAAAGCACCCTCATTATGCTGGTGTCGGCCCTCGGCGGGCGGGAAAATATTATGAATGCCTACCGTACGGCGGTAGAGGAGGAGTATCGCTTCTTTTCCTTTGGCGATGCGATGCTGATCCTTTGATATTGGACTAAAAGGAGAAGGTATGAAACGGTATCTTTTCTTGATCACGGCGGTGCTTGCCGCCCTCTTTCTTCTCGCTTCCTGCGGCTGTGCCGAGCATCTTGACAAAAACGGCGATGCCCGTTGCGACGTGTGCCTGCAAAGGCTCCCCGAGGCGACAGCACCCGCCGTGACGACGGCCGCCCCCGGGACGACGCTTGCCCCGAATGCCTCGCTCCCCGAGGACCGTGAGCTTGCCGAGAGGCTTTCTGCGGCCCTTGCGGAGGCCTACCTTGGGGCGAGGCTTGATATCGGGCTTACGGCCGAGAGCGCTCCTTATTATCGTCTGGAAGGCGAGGAGGGCTATGTGCGGCTGAATGCCGACGGAACGCTGGAGATCATCGGCGTGCGCGCGCGCAATACGCTGCTGACCTTGAAAACGTACGACGGGCGGACCGTCTATCAGGGGTTTTACTGCCCCGGGCAACGCCCGCTTTCCGTCGCCCTGCGGAGGGCACTTTCCTCGGAGGGGCTGATCGCGAGCGAGGCGGCCGACGCCCCCGACACGGCGATCGGCGCTCTTTCGGCCCTTTCGCTTTCCGGGACTCCGCTCACCGACGTGCGTGAGCTTTCGGCGATCCGTTATATGAGGTCGCTTTCCACCCTTGACCTTTCCGGGTGTCCGCTTGGCGATCTTTCCTATCTTGCGGGGCTTACCGCCCTCAATACCCTCGATCTTTCGTATGCAAAGGGCCTTTCCTGCGAGGATGGCGGGATTATGGCTGTTTCCACCCTTACCTCTCTACAAGGCCTTCGCCACGTTTCGATCGTGGGGGCGTACGCGGTGCTGAACCGCCCGATCTTTGATACGCTCGTGACGATGACGGCAACCGGTAAGATCACGCTTTCGGCACTTGAGGGATGTACGCTTGATGCCGAGCGGGTGGGCGCCTTCGCAAGGACGGTCTTTTTCTCGGTCGATGAGCTTTTGGTGCATATGAGACAGAATGGCGGTCGGCTTCTTCCGGGGGCGGGCTTTTCCCATGCGGTGCTGGCGCTTTCCGCGCAGGACGCGGAGGAGAGCGGCGCATTGGACGTGGGCACGGTCTCGCTTATTGAGCTTTACGGCAGGGAAGAGCTTGCCTTTCATAT
>JAGBZZ010000151.1 GCA_017652965.1 Clostridia bacterium
CGTGCCCTGTCCTGCCACATAGTCGTTCGGTGTCGCAATCGTAGATTGCTTCGGGAACTCCTTGTGGCGAGGACTTCGCTTCGAGAAAACGCCGCACTGTGGCGTTTTCTCTTTGCTTACCCCCCTGTCCTGCCACATAGTCGTGCTGTGTCGCAATCGTAGATTGCTTCGGGAACTCCTTGTGGCGAGGACTTCGCTTCGAGAAAACGCCGCACTGTGGCGTTTTCTCTTTGCTCACCCGTCTCGCACAATTTTTGCTCCGCGAGTCCCGGGCATAAATGTTCGATCGCAATAAGGC
Source organism: Clostridia bacterium (assembly GCA_017652965.1). Next base: position 299 of record JAGBZZ010000151.1, read on the forward strand.
ATCCCTCGGGATGCGTTTTTTTGCTTTTTAGAGAAGTAATTCGTGCGGTGATCCGTCGTCGGGGACCGTGACGGTGGCGCCTTGGGATGCGAGGGTAGCGTGCATGCCGCGGGGGATTGTGACGGTGGCTGTGACCCCTGCCTCGGTGCGGAGGAGGGCTACCGAGATCCTGCCCTGCGGGGTGAGGATACTGCCGCTTGCATGGTGCATGGGGCTTGGCAGGCAGGGCGAGAGCATGACGCTTTGATAGGCGGTGGAGCCGGGGGCCTGGCGGATGCCGAGGATCCCCGAAAACAGCTGACGGGCACAACCGCCAAACATGGGATGCGAGTCCGAGCCGCCCCCCTCCCAACGCTCAAAGAGGGTGGTAGCCCCCAGCCGCTTCATATGCAGAAACGAGCCGACCTCCTCGGAGGAGAGGAGACGGTAGGCGATATCCCCGTAGCCGTGCGAAAAGAGCAACTCGCAAAGGATATCGGTGCCAAGAAAGCCGGTGTCAAAGTGGCCAAGGGCGTCGTAGTGCTTTGCCACGGCCGAGACCTCCTGAAGCCCAAGCCAGGCGGCGTAGACGGTAGCCGCCCCGATATCGCGCAGAGCGTCATACTGTGCGCGGACGGCCGAAAGGCATCCGGCTTCCACCTCGGCAAGCTCCTCCCCGTACGGGTGGCCGAGGGCTTCGGCCATTTCACGGTAGAGCCGCAGGGCATGCAAGAACCAGCAGGTATTCACAAAGGGCGGGGGCAGGGCGGCGCTTTTCAGCATAAACCAGTCCCCAAGGCACCAGCCCCCCTCGATCTCGCGGGTGATAAGCCCGTCCTCGATACAGCCGATCGTAAAGGCAAACCAGCGGCGCATGGCGCCGAGGGCTTCCTCCAGGAAATCCTCATAGCCAAAATGGCGGAAGTAGGCATACGGTACTGTGACGATGGCGCTCCCCCAGCCGCCCGGGCCGCCGCCACCCCCCTGAAACGGGGCGGTGTGCTGGATATGGTCGCTCTTTATGTCCTGTCCATCCATAATATCGCGGATCCATTTGCGGTACAGGGGGCGGCAATCCAGCACGGTCATGGCCGCGTCGGCCGTGATCTGCCCGTCCCCCGTGTAGCCAAGCCGCTCGCGGTGTGGGCAATCCGAGGGGAAGGAGCCGTGGAGATTCGAAAGCTGGGTGCGCAGAAAGGCGTCGTACAAAAAGCAGAGCCCCTCACTGTCTGAAAGGAATTCGGCCGTTACCGGGGTATCGGCATGCAGGACGGCCACGCGTACCCCGCAAACCCCCTCGGCGGGGCCCTCCACGGTGAAATAGCGGAAGGCGTGAAAGACAAAGCGGGGCAAAAAGCACCGCGCCTCGCCGTCTGTCACAAAGACATCGCACATCACCTGGGGTCTGCCGCTGCTGCCGATATTGGCAGATCCCGTCGAGCGGAAGTCAAGCCCGCCGTCCGGCGAAAGCCGCTCGGCAAAGCGGAGGGTATAGCGCGTGCCGCGCGGGGCATGGGTGGAAAGCGCCACAAGGGCGCTGACGTTCTCCCCGACATCGTAAAGCAGCACGTTCCCCACCGTGCCGATCAAGGTCGGCTCAAGATAGCGGATGATGCGGTCGGGGATGCCGTCCGCCGGGCTGAGGATCGCCTCGGGCGGTGGGAGTGTCACCACAGGAGAGGGCGGCGGGAGGGGATAGGTAAGATCAACCGTTTCTCCAAGAAAGAGGAGCGACTCGCGGATCTCACTCTCCTCGCAAAGCTCGCTTCCGTCCGAAAGGATGCCCCCGCCGTCAAATGCGAGGGAAAAGATACATTGCGGCCGGTCTGCGTAGGCCATGTGCCCCTCGGCAATGCGCTCGGTTTGCACAAACCACCCGCCGCCGCAGTGGACGGTGAGAAGGTTTTCCCCCTCGCAAAGAAGGTGCGAGACAGGAAAGCTGTGATAATAGATGCGGTGGGTAAAGCTATCGTGCACGGGATATAGCGCCCCCGAAAGGTCACGGGGGAGATAGTCGCTCGCCGGGGGGATCAGACGGTCCTCGGTCACGGGGACACCGTTAAGATAAGCCTCGAAATACCCGAGCCCCGTGATGTGCAGTACCGCATCCCTTGGGACGGAGGTCAGAGAAAAACGGCGAAAAAAGCGGGGTGCCGCCATCGGCATCGGCGGTGCGATCCATACGGCGTTTGCCAACGGATGGGACATAGAAGCCTCCTTTGCATGCGCAGATGTGACGTTTATTTGCTCCAAATAATAAGTTTTGTTTACAAAAATTCCTTTTATCGGTCGGCAGACTGCAGGCCGAAAAAGCGATCCTCTACCGCGGCACACAGGAAGTGGTAGATCGGCAGGTGCAGCTCCTGCACCTTAAAGGTCTCTCGCTCGGGGACTGCCAGGGTGACGTCGGAAAGTGCGGCAAGTGCGCCGCCCCCCTCGCCCGTCAGGGCGATGACCGTCAGTCCCCGTGCGCGCGCTACGCGCGCCGCGGCCAGGACGTTTTTGGAATTGCCCGAGGTGCTGAGGGCAAGCAGGATGTCCCCCTCCTTGCCAAGCGCCAGTACCCCCTGGGCAAAGGCTGCCTCGGCATCGCGGTCATTCGAATAGGCGGTAAAAAGCGCGGTAAGCGCGGGCAGGGGGATGGCAGGTAGGGCATCCTCCAGCTGATCCAAAAGCGGGGCAACCTGCGGCTCACGCGCCAGCATTTCAGCACGGCGCGCCTCTGTCAGCGGCCGCTTTTTGAGAAAGGCCTTGCAAAGCTCACCGGCGATATGGTCGCAATCGGCCGCACTGCCGCCGTTGCCGCAAAGAAGCAGCTTGCCGCCTCGGGCAAAGCAGGCGCACAAGGCCTCGGTCGCCGATGCGATCGCCGCGCGGCAGGGGGCAAGCACGGGATACCGTGCCATTAACTCATCGATCATAGCTCACCTCACAGCAGTGCCGCCGCAATGGCGGCATAATCTCCGATCTCCTCGCCAAGGGCGGCAGGCAGGATCTGCAGGATCCCCGCCGTCTCGCCGAGTGCTTCACGCATCAGTGCGGCGCGTGCCCCCTCGGCCAAAAGATCCTCACAGCGTGTGTAGATACTGCCGATCACAACGGCCTCGGGGTTCAGGACGTCGGCGAGGATCGCAAGCCCCTCGCCAAGCCGCTCACCCACCGTGCGGAAGACCTCTGCGGCGGCCTCGTCCCCGGCGCGGGCGGCCTCGGCCACTGTGCGCGCGGTGATCTCCTTCTCTCCCTCGCCTTCCGGGCAGTAGGTGGGGGTCACGCCCCGCCCGCGATACTCCTCGCCAAGGGCGGCCGCCAGGCGTGCGATCCCACCGCCCGAGCAAAAGCCCTCAAACGAGCCGTGCTTGCCAAAGCCCAAGGGGCCATTCTCCCGCAGGCGGATATGGCCGACCTCGCCCGCGTTACCGTTTGCCCCGCGGTAAAGGTGGCCGTCTAAGATCAGCCCGGCACCAAGCCCGGTGCCAAAGGTCAGAAACACAAGGCTTTCGTATCCGCGCCCGGCGCCAAAGCGCCACTCGGCAAGGGCGGAGGCATTGGCATCGTTTTCAAGATGTGCCTTCACCCCGAAATGCTCCTCGGCCATCGCCACGATGGGCAGCTTATGCCAGGTAGGGAGATTGGGCGGGGAAAGCACCACACCGCGTGCGGCATCCAGGGGGCCGCCGCAGGAGATGCCGATGGCGGCAGGCTTCTTGGTAAGAAGCCCGTCGGCCAGGGAAAACAGACGCTCGGCCATGGCACGCCCCGATACGGTATGGTCGGTAGAAATCGCGACACGTCCCTCAATGCGCACGGTACTGCCGTCCCATTCGGCAGTGATGGCGGCACACTTGGTACCCCCGATGTCAAGACCCAAAAGATACATGGCAGTCCTCCTGACAGTATTCCTCCAAAAAGGCGCGGTACTCGGCAAGCGAGATCGGCGGATAGCCGCACAGATAGTGGTTCCAGCCGCGCTCACCGTCGCACTCCCATTCCAAGATCAGGATGCGCTTGTCCGAATAGTAAAGGGGCAGGGAGGTAAGCCCGGTGGTGGCATTGGCTGCGGCGGTAAAGTCGCCCTCATACAGGACCTCGTGCGTGACAGAATCCTTCACCCATACGTGGCCGTGCCGCGCGCAAAGGGTATCGTTGCAGGCATAGATCGGCAACCGCCAGTTCCGCATTTCGCCCGCCGCCACGGCAAAGGGCGCCTGCGAGCGCTTGATGTAGAAATAAGCCAGCTTCTTGCGGAAGTAGTAGTCCACCACCGCATCCGACATCTGCGGCCACCCGTCCAGCAGGTTCCACCAGATGATGCCCGTCTTTTTCGGTCTGCCTACGCGGATGCGCTCGACAAAGTACTTCTTGGCCTCGGCCTGCGAGATCTGAGAGGCGAGGATATACTCCTCGGGATCGGTCGGCACGTCTCCGAAAAGCTGGCGCACCTGCTTTTCCATCAGCATCACGCGGTGGTCGCTCCCCCTCTGGTCGCTGGAGTGCAGGATCCACTCGGGGTTATCGGTGTACGGCCACACCCTTTCGGGGGTGATAAATTTTTTGATAGAGGAAAGCGCGGGGCAGCCGTGGTATCCGGTCTCGCTGACAAAGGACGCGCCGTTGTTTTTGTAGTAATCGCTCTTGAAGTAGTCACGTGGGCCCCACAGATGATCCTCCACGATCGTGGTGCCGTCGGTCTGCGAGCGGCCACCCGCGGCATACACCTCGGTAGAGATGTAGGGCGAGGAGGGCAGGAAGGTACGGGAGGGATCGTTCTCCTCGATCACCTTCGGCAAAAGCACGCGCGTCAGGCTGTTGGTGTTCGGGTCGCGCAGACGCTGTGTGACAGAATCGCACTCGTTGTCTCCCGCCCACAGAATGATGGAGGGATGGTTGCGGAAGCGGCGAACGACCGACGTTGCCTCCTCACGCAGGCGGCGCCCAAAGTCCTCGTCCTCGGGGTAGTGGGCACAGGCCATGGAAAAATCCTGCCATACCATCACGCCGTTTCTGTCACAGAAATCATAGAAGGTGTGATCCTCATACACGCCTCCACCCCAGCACCGCAGGATGTTGCACCCGCTGTCCTTGACAAGCGCCAGCGCCCTTTCGTACCGCTCGGCATCCCGACAGTGGAAGGCGTCCAGCGGCACCCAGTTTGAGCCACGGCACATGACCTCCACTCCGAGGATAAGGAAGCGGAAGTGCCCCTCTTTTCCGGGCAGGGTATCGGCACGGTCAAGGACGACCTCACGGATACCGAAGGAGAAGGCCTCCTCGTGTACAAGTGCACCGGCAAGATAGATACGGGCAGTGCCGTCGTAAACGTTTGCCTCACCGTAGCCGTAGGGGAACCAGCGCTTGGGGTTCGGAATAGAGAAGTGGAAATACCCGGCCGTGAAGGGGATCTGCCGTCTGACAAGAAAACGGCTGTCACCGCATCCGCCCTCAAGCTCGATCTCTATCCCCGCCTCCTGCAGCGCGCACCCCGCCAGCGTGTAGTAGACGGTGCCCGAGCGCGGGGTATGGAAGAAGAGCTGGGAGAAATAGAGACGGTCGCGCACCTCCAGCCGCACCCCGCGCCAAAGCCCGGCCGTGACGGCACGCGGCATGATGTCCCAGCCGTAGGTATGGCGTGCGCGTCTTACGGCAAGCGATTCATGCGTGACGGGGGTACCCGACAGAACCTTAACCGTGTAGTCGTACTCCCGTGCGCGGCGCATAGGCGACAGGAGGTGGACGGTGAGGGTGTTTTCCCCCTCGCAAAGATAGTGCCCCACCTCAAACTCATGCGGGATCAGCATATTTTCGCTTTCCCCGATCCGCACGCCGTTCAGATACTATTCGGCAACCGTGTCCACCCCCTCGAAAACGAGAAAGACTCCCTCTTTTTCAGGGGGGGCGGTAAAGCGGCGCTCATACCACCACTCATGCTCTTCAAATTTTTCGGTCTCTCTGATATTTTCCCACATAAAGAGGTCGGCAGGCAGATACCCCGCCTCGGCAAGATCAAGCTGGACACATCCGGGCACGGTAGCCGAAAGGGTAAGGGGGGTATCCTCTGTCCCCTCGCGCCGTCCGCGCAGTGTCCACGTGCCGTCCAGTGAAATGGTCTTCATAGCGCTCCTCCTCGATCAGTAGAAAATGTCGCCCTTTTTGTGGAAGGTGAGAAGATCGGCATAGGGCTGTACGCCGACAACCTTTTCCTCACCCGCCAGGATGGCAAGGGTGTTCAAAATGCACTCCTCGCTCCCCCATCCGAGCAGGACGCGCGGCACAAAGGGGGCGTCGGTCGCTACAAAGGGATTCCCGAAATGCAGATGCGCCGCGATACGGTCTGTCGATTGCAGGGCGTCCATCATGTCCACCGTGCGGTGGGTCAGATGCTCCCGCCCCACAAAGCAGACGGTTTCGCAGGCCGTGATAAAGATGACGTCCTCATAGCTCTCCTGGGTACGGAAGAGGCGCATATTCTGATAAAGGTCGGGATGCTCGGGATAGGTCACGACCTCCGACTGCGGGAAAAGCTCGCGGATGCGATCGGCAATCACGGGGGGGCGGTACCACTTGTTGGCAAAGGCATCGTACTCCGCCAGACTCACCGTGGCAGAGCCGTTGGTGACCAGCACAAAGAGGTGCTTGCCGTCACGCGATACGGTGGGGCTGACCCCCTCGGCACAGTGTGCCGAGATGCACTCGCGGTTCAGGCGGCGGATGTTTTCGGCATCCTCGGGCCGTACGCTCTCGCCCTTCGGCAGGAGGGTGACCTTATGCTGTGCCGCCAGTACCCGCGCCACCGAGGTGTTCAACTGCTCCTCGGTAAAGGTGCCGTTGCGCCAGCCCTCAAGGAGGGCATCGTACGCCTCGCGGCAGGGGATCCCCCAGGAAAGCGGAATATCGCACCCTGCGCCCACCGCCATCGGGGTCGGGGCGTAGTTGCCGTATTTCAGCACTACCCCCATCATATTCAGCCCGTCGGTGATGTAAAAGCCGCCGAAGCCGCACTCCCGCAGGATCGAGGTGACCTTGCCCGAAAGGCAGGCGGGGCGGTCGGGGTCTATGGCGGGCAAAAGGGTATGGCCGACCATGATCCCGTCGATTGCATCCTTCTCGATCAGGGCGCGGTACGGATAAAGCGACTCGGCGATCAGCTCCTCGCGCGTGTCGGCGGCCGCCCCCTCCCGCATATGGGTGTCATAGGGCGGCTGCTTCATGGCGGAGGGGTAGTGCTTGGCCACCGAAAGCGTTCCGCCGTCATGCATGCCGCGTGTTACCGCCTCGGCAAGACGCGCGACCGTCTCCTTCTTGGGGCTCAGCGAGCGGGTCGCGCTGCCGCAGGGGGCGTTCTGCGCGGTGCGGTCAAGCACGGGATTGCAGACAACGTTGTAGCCAAGCGAGGAAAGGGCGGCAGAGGTAGCCCGGCCGAAGGAATAGGCATAATCCTCACACTCGTTAGCGGCCGAAAGCGAGATCGCGGCCGGGATCTTGCAATCGCCGTAGCCGTCCTCGGCATCGCAGAAGATAAGGATCGGATACTCGGCCGTCTCACGGACACGGCGCAAAATATCGTCGCGGTTCTGGTTGTGGGTGGTGACCCAGATAGACCCAAGTCGCTTTTCGCGGATCATCTGCAAGGCATCCTCCACGTCCTTTTCACCGTGGTTGAGGTTGGCGCACAGCAAAAGGCCGATCTTTTGCTCGGTCGTCAGGGCTTCGGCACACAGTTCCTTTACGTTTGGCATAGGGGTTTCCTCCTTGGCGATATAATATTTTGTTGTGTTCTGTCACTATTATAGCACTCGAAAAGCGGAATTCCCACTGCTTTTTATAAAAAAATACACTGTTTTTTCGGATTTATATTTACAAATGCGAAAAAACACGATATAATCGCATCAAAAGAGAGGTGAAAGCATGAAGGACTATCCCGAAAATACCCGCCTTACCCTGCAGGAGGGGGCGCATCTGACGGCCACCCTCCGTCACGTGGAGGGGGAGTACCCCGTCCACTGGCACCACCATTTTGAGCTGGAGCTGATCCTTGAAGGGGAGGGGGCATGCGAGATCAACCGTGAGACGGCAAGCGTGCCCGCCTTTCGCCTTTTCTTTCTTACTCCCACCGATTTTCACGCGCTTCACGCAGGCCGCGGGATGAAGCTTTTTAACCTGGCCTTTGACGAGACGGTGCTTTCGGGGCAGGAGCTTGGTGCCTTGCTTTCCCCCGCCCTGCGGCGCGCCTACCCCTTAAGCGAAGAGGAGCATGAGCGGCTTTCTGCCGCCGCCCGCCTTCTTGTGTATGAGGTGGAAAGCGGCGGGGATTGCACCCGCGCCCTGCTTTCCTATTTTTTAAGCTTCCTCCTTCGCAGGAATAAGGAGGCGCTTCTCCTTGCCGCCCCGATCCGGGATGAGGACGGCATCAAGCGCGCCTATGCCTATCTTGAGCTTCACTTCAAGGAAAGGATAACCCTCGGGCAGCTGGCCGCCGAGGCAGGCTATCACCCTGCCTATTTCAGCGAACTGTTCCGCCGCGTGATGGGAGAGGGATATTCCGAGGCTATCACCCGCCTGCGGGTCGCCTATGCGCGCTCGCTCCTCCTTAGCGGATTTTCGGTGACAGAGGCCTGCTTTGGCGCGGGCTTTGGCTCACTTTCCGCCTTCGGTGCGGCCTTCCGCCGTTTGGTTGGCCTTTCTCCGCGAGACTATAAAAAGCAGCATCTTGCGGCTAAATGACGGAAAACGTAAACAAAACGATACAAAAAGAGAGAACCGCCGACAAAAAGTCGGTCTTGCGGTTCTCTCTTTTTTTACCTACAGCAGGCTCTCGGCGCGGTCGGTGAGAAGCTTCATTTGTCTTATGCAGTCACACGCGTAAGGGGTAAGCAGATCCTTTCGGCATCTGGCGGTCGGCTCGGTGGGGATGCCGCAAAGCGTCATATGATATTTGGCCGTCAGGGGGTAGGGGAGGGCACTCTCGGTAAAGCCCAGGGAGCCAAGCAGTGCCTGCAGGGGCTCGGCCCTTTCGCTATCCCGATAGCACTCGCAAAGGCGGACGTACAGGCGGGGATGAAAATTGGCCATGACACCGCAGTATCCCATCCCCCCATCCCGCAGGGAGGAAAGAAGGGTCTGGCAGTTGGCGTTCAGAAGGCGAAGCGAGGAGCCCGAAAGCAGGCGGCACCGCTCGGCGATCATGGCGGCATCACAGCAGGTGTCCTTCATATAGTCAAAGCGACCGGTGGACAGGCACCATTCAAGAAGCCGCGGGGTCATAAGCCGCTTATAGGGATAAGGGCACTCGTATAAGCCAAGCCGCGCCTCCTTCGGCAAACGTGAGATCAGCCACTCGGCATTTCTGATAAAGGTGTCGTCCCCCTCGTTTTGCGGGTCAAGGCGATTGGTGATCAGGATCAGGGCGTCGGTGCCACTTTCATAGACGGCGTTCAATTCGCGCGCCTGCCCGTCCGGGGTATCGCTGACGTGGCCCGAGGAGACGACGGTAAAGGGGCGGCCGTGGCAGCGGGAAAGCTCCTTGGCGCGCCGATAGACACAGCGGTTCAGCGCCACCCGCTCCTCAAGCGAAAGGTAAAAGATCTCGCTGGATTGGCAGATGGCAAAGATCCCGCTAAGCCCACCCTCGAAGTAGAAATCCACGTAGCGCTCGGCCGTGGCAAGATCGACCTCCCCGTTTTTTTGGTACGGGGTGATCATGGTGGTGAAAATGTCCATGCAAAGCTCCCTTGTTTTTTCTCTATTATATAGGATGCGGCGTGCGTTTGCAAGGGGGATGGCGTTATTCGGTCGCCTCGATCAGCAAAAAGTCAAAGCCGCAAAGGCGCAGGGTGGCTCTGCCGTCCTCACTGATCATAGCACCTGTCATAGCGTCGACAAGGTGCGGATAGGGGCACCTCAGGCAGAAGGTGGCATCGGTGGCGCGCTCGGTAGAGGCGAGGATGAGAAGCAGCTTGCCCTCGCGGCGGTAGGCGCTCAGCTTGATGTGCGGGTTATCCACGCTTGCCACCTGTCCGTCCCCGTAGTAGGGCAGCCATTCGGCCTCCTCCACGCCAAAGCGGTCGTAGGCACGCCAGATCGCCGAGATCATGGCAAGCGGCTCGCCCGCATCGTTGACCTTGGGCAGGATGCCAAAGGGCAGGGCGGTGGAAAGCGCCATGCGGAAATCCCAGACGGGGGGATTGAGGTAGGTCAGCATAAAGATCGGCACACCGATGTTGCGCCCGGTGTAAAGTGCACGGAAGTAGGCATCGGGCAGGGTGTCGATCCTCCCGTGGAGGAAGCCGGTCTGAAAGACCTCGCCGTCCCAAAGCGAGGTGGCGTAAGCAAGGGCGGGCATATTGAAGGCAGAGCCGGCATGGCAGTTGATGATGCCGCCGTGCTTTTCGCACACCACCTCACAAAGCCTTTGCATCGTGCGCCGCGTCCCAAGGACGGGATAGGTATTGTGGCGCACCCCCTCGTCGTCGGTAAAGCCGCACCCGTGTGCGGGATTTTGGCAAGGGGGCAGATAGGCCGTGCCGTCGAGATAGATGCCGTCAAAGCCGTATTCGGTCAAAAGACGGTCGATCCCCTCGACAAAGAAATCCGACCACGCCGAGGCCTGGCACACGCGGGTGTCCCGCTGGGGCGGCTGGCGATACCAGCTGCCGCGGCACTCGGCCTTGGAGTAGCGCCAGGTCGCATCGCGCATCTCACTGTAGTAGGGGGCAAGGGTGGACATCTCGTATCCGAAATACGGGATGACCTTGATGCCGCGGCTATGGCACTCGGCAATGATGGTGCGCAGGCGCCGCGCCGTCCTCGCCGTCAGACGGGGGGAGTTTTGCAGGTCGTTCCACTTCTCGTGGATATAGAGGGTGTTCACCCCAAGCCGTGCCAGGCGGTCATAGGTCACCTCGTTCGTGTCTCCAAAGGGCGCGCCGAGAAAGTCCTCGTAATCCTCAAGGATCTTCTTGTAGCAGTCGATATGCACCGCCCGCTCGTCAAAAAGACGGTCGGGCATCGGCTTAACGGGGGTAGCCATCAGCCCAAAGCGGAAGCTGATGGGGTCAAGGTCGATCCGCTGGCCTTGTGCGCTCTGCCAGGCCTTCGGCTCTTCATCCACAAAGCGGATGCGCAGGGTGACCGTATCCCCCTCCCGAAGGATCTCAATGGCATCCTGTCTGCCAAGCGGGCTGAAGCCCTCCTCGCTTTCAAGGAAGGTCAGAAGGCCGACATGCTCCCCCGTCAGAAAGATCTGCTCACGGTGGGGCAGTGCCATCGAGGCCACAAGCTCACCGCCGCTTTCCAAGACGTCGTGCCCGGGCAGCTGAGGGTAAAACTGGAAGAACTCGGCCGCCTCACGCACAAGCGGGATCTCCAGCCAAAGCCGATCCAAGCGGTAACCGTAGGGCTTCATCGCCTCCATGCCAAAGCACTGCGCCACCGTGCGCCCCCGCGGCACCACGGTCAGATCGAAGGAAAGGCAACCGTCAAATTCGGCATGCATGGCAATGTTCAGGACAAACTGCTCGGACTGTACCGCGCTGACAACGTCGGCCTCGGCCTCGGTTGCCCCCTCCATCAGAAGCGGCAGATAGCCGCCGTCAACCGTATAGTCATGCCCGTCCTCCCGCAGGACAAAGCGGGCAGGGGCGGCAAGAAGCTCTTTTCCCTGTGAGGTCAGAGAGGAAAGAAAGGACTGCGGGCTTGCGGTATAGCGTCTCCCGTATACGTCAATTTCGATGCTGTCGCCCATCTCGCGGGCTACAAGGGGTGTCCAGGGCTTTAAGAGCTTCATAGCGGCATCCTCCGAATATATTTGCCTTAAGGATAGCACAGTATGAGGGGATATGCAAGGGGTGTGCGTGCGCTTTTTTTGTATAAAACGACGGTTTCGCTTGACAGCCGCGTGAGGGTATGCTATACTCACGGTGAGGTGAGTACAATGGCTAAAAGCATCGATCTTGACATTGGCGAGATCCAGATCATTGCCGAAAAAAGCGAGTGCGAGCCCTTTCACTTTCACTGTACCGACCGTGAGATGGATGGCTTTGTGCATTTTAAGCATGGGACAGGGCAATACCGCACGGCCGGCGGCCGCACGTATCCTGTGTGCGAGGGGGCAACCTTTTTTCTCCGCAAGGGGGACAGCTACACCTTTTCGGTAGAGGCGGGGTGCTGCTACGTGACCTCGGCCTTCTGCATCTCGCGGGATGCTTCATGCGCCCTTAGTGAGATGCCGCCCGTTTGCTATCGGGGCGAGCTTGGCGGGGCTATTACCCGTCTTGCGCAGGAATGGGCGACCCACCGCGCGGGGAGCTATATGCGCTGTAAGCTTGGTATCCTTTCGCTGTATACCGAGCTTTTGGAGGGCGAGCCACTTGTGGAGGACAGTGCGGTGCTTCGCGCCTTAGAGTTTGTGCACAACAATTTCCGCCGTCCCTTTTCGGGGGCGGAGGTGGCGGCATACTGCTCGCTCAGCCCCTCGCACCTGCGCCATAAATTTCACGTGGCCATGGGGGTCAGCATCACCGAGTATCGGGATACGCTTCGCATTGCCGCCGCCCGTGAGATGCTGGCAAGCCGTGTCTTTTCTCCCAAGGAGGCGGCCTATGCCCTCGGCTATGCCGACGTCTATCATTTCTCCAAGGCCTTTGCGGCCGCAGTGGGGGTCACGCCTGCACGGTATGCGCGCGGCGTGCGGGAGTCATGTGAAAGGAAATCCAAATAAAAAGGCAACCCCGGGAAGGATTTAAAATCCGTCGGGGTTGCTTTTTCAGTTGTTTATTTTACTGTACGCTACCGAAGAGAGAACCAAGCGGCCCTTCCATCAGCGAGTTCATAAGGTCTACCCAGTTGCCCTCGGTCATGTCCACAAGATCCTTGGCATCCGCAGGCAGGGCGGGGATGCTGTCCAAGGCAGTAGCCGTGACGGCAAAACGGAAGGTGTAGCTTTCATCATTCAGCGTAAGCGAGGTAAACTCCAGGGTCGCCGACGTATCGGTGACGGTCAGCGTGCCGCTCAGCGAAAGGGTCATGCGGGAGGTCTCGCTTTCCATCACGTCCCCGCTAAGGGCGAGTGCCCCGGTGTCCTTGTTGTAGCTGAGGGTAAGGTTCAGAAGATCGGCCTGCACCGAGGGGGTGTTATACTTACCCGAGAGGGTGTAGGTGGTGGTAGCACCGTTTACCGCCTTGGCAAGATCCAGCGTGACAGAGGCGGTGTCGCCGTCAACCGTTACGGTGGTCGCCAGCGAGATCTTGTCTGCGGCAAACACGCACTCAAGGGCGATGGTGGCCGTATCGTCGGTATCCGCGAAAAGCTCGAGGTCGTCCTCCTTAGCGGTGAGCGAGCCCTCAACCGTAAAGGCGATCAGCTTGTTGGCCTTGACGTCGGTGTAATACCTGGCAGTCAGGCTCATAGTAACGGCATCGTCGATCTCGTCCATCAGCTCATCGTAGCTTTCCAAAAGGGCAGCCTTATCGGCCGTATCGGTCACGGCATCGGCGCTCTTTGTAAGATAGGCACGAAGGGTGGCATTGGTCAGCGACATGGTGGTGACAACGCAGGAAAACTCGGTATCGCCCACCTTTTTGGTGCCGGTTTCATTCTTGATGGCAAGCAGAGAGAGCATCTCGTTTTTGAGGGCGTCGTTCGCGGCCTCGGTCTTGGTCAGGGCGGCGTCCAGCATCTTTTCAAGCTCGCCTACCGCCTCGGTGATCTCGGCGACGGTCTCCGCATCCCCGCCCGCAAACAGCTCGGCCATCTTGCTGGTGGCAAAGCCTTCACGGAAGCTGGCGAAATTCAGAAGATAGGTACCCTCGCCAAACAGCGAAGCGGCAGAAAGCCCGATCCCCTGGCGGTCAAGATAGGCGCGAAGCACAAGATCCTCGCCCTCGTAATTCACAAGGGTATCCGAAACGTACTTCCCGTTCTCGGCATCGATGTAGACCGTCTCGCCGATCTTGGCGACGGGATCCAGGATGTCGCTTTCAAAAAGGATACCAAGCGAGCCGCACTTTGAGACCTTGTTTACCACAGTGCCAAGGCTGCGGTCGAGCACAAAGAAGTCCTCGGTCGCATTGGCGTAGGCATCCTCCAGCGAGGAGGCCGCGTTTTTCTCAAAATCCTTTACCCCGGTCTTGTCACAGGAGGTGAACAAAAGGCAGGAGGCGGCAAGGAGAGAAAGGATCATAATAAACGATAAAACCTTCTTCATCATCGTATACCTCATAGGTGTATTCGGACTTTGTCCGTGGTTACATTATATACTTATCGAGAATATTTGTCAATAGAAAAAGCAAAAAAACTTTTGCCCGTCCTACCCCGAGATCAGGGACGCCGCAAGCTCTGCCGCGCCGGGTGGGATCGCCCCCTGCCGCGACACCACAAAGGCGCTGAGGGTCGCGGCGGCCTGCATGGCATCCGGGATGCCTTTACCCCGCAGGCGCATGGCAAGAAAGGCGGCACCGTAGCTGTCACCCGCACCTACGGTAGAGACGGCGCATGCCGCCGCCGCAGGACAGTGGTGCATCCTGCCGCTTTGTAGCTCGTAGCAGCACGAGCCCTCTGCCCCCTTGGTTACAAGGATCAGGCGAAGCGCGGGATAGGCCCCGGCAAGGGCGGCGATGGCCTCCCCCTCACCGATCGGAAGTGAGAGAAGAGGGGTGATATGCGCAAGATCCTCATCGCTCACCTTTAAAACCGTGGCGTGCGAAAGGCAAAAGCTTACGCTCTCCTTCGAAAAGTAGGGCGGGCGGATGTTGAGGTCAACGTAGACCTCGCGGCATCGGCAGACAGAAAGTAGGCGGGATAGCGTGTGTCTGTTTTCCTCGTGCCGCATGGCAAGCGTGCCAAAGGCCAGGATATCCGCCTCGGCAGGCAGATCCTGCGGCAGGGGGATGTGATCGTAGGCCGAGTGGGCGGCAAGGGCATAGTGGGGCTGTCCCTCCTCGTCCGCCGTCACCGTGCAGACACCGCTTGGGGCCTCCCCGATAGCGGCAACCCCGCGTGTGTCAAGGCCAAGCGCGCCGATCGCCGCGATGGCACGCGCGCCGTATTCATCCGCCCCGACGGCCGAAAGGAAAAGGACGGGGCAAACGAGGTTGGCGGCGTGGGCGGCAAGGTTCAGGGGGGCGCCGCCCAGGGTAGCCTCCCCCGGGTAGACGTCCCATATCGTTTCACCGAATGAGATCAGCATGGCGGTTACCTTCCTTGGAAAGATTGGATCAGACACCCTTCATTGTAGCATACGGCATAGGAAAAATCAAGTAAGGGTGGTTATGCCCGCACCGTTTTTTGTGTGTGGCTTGACAGAGACGGAGAAATAGGGTATACTGGATGTGTCAGTGCTTAATTGTTAAAAATTATTAAAATGAAAAGGAGTTATCACTATGGGAAGACTTGACGGAAAGGTCGCAATCATCACGGGCGGAAACTCGGGTGTTGGTGCCGCCACGGCCGAACTGTTTGCCAAGGAAGGGGCAAAGGTGGTCATCACCGCGCGCCGCGTGCCTCAGCTTGAGGAGGTTGCCAACAAGATCCGCGAGGCGGGCGGCGAGGTGCTTGCCGTTCCCTGTGACGTGTCGAAGGTCGAGGACGTGGAGGCCATGGTCGCCGAAACCGTCAAGGTATTCGGTTCGGTTGACGTCCTTGTCAACAACGCGGGCGTTCTTGAAGAGGGCCTCAAGCCCATTGACGTATTTGAGGAAGAGGACCTTGAGCGCGTCCTTGCCATCAACACCAAGGGTTGCCTCTACTGCACGAGGGCGGTTCTGCGTGAGATGATCAAGAAGAACGCAGGCTCGATCATCAACCTGGATTCGGTTGCCGGTGCATTCGGTACGGGCGGTGCCTCGTACGTCACCAGTAAGGCCGCCGTGATCGGTCTTACCAAGCATACCGCTATGCGCTTCACCGGCACGGGCATCCGTTGCAACTCGATCAACCCCTCCACCATCATCACCCCCATGACCATGACGACCGATCCTGCCACCCTGAACCCCAATATGATGGGTCAGATGCAGAAGCACATGAATCTCTCGGTGCAGCCCTGCATGCCGATCGACGTGGCAAACGTTCTTCTGTTCCTGGCAAGTGACGAGTCCCGCGCTATCACGGGGCAGGTGATTGTAACCGATTTCGGTGCCACCCTTTGAGGACGCTGGATAGCAGGGCATAAACGCAAAGGAAAAGGGATATGTTGTTTTTGCAACGTACCCCTTTTTTGCATCTTCGTAATTTGATTTGTTTTTAAGGTTGAAAAGCTACGCTTTTCTTCCGTTTTGTTTGTATTCCTTTGCTATCGCCGTTCGCTTCCGCTCGACGTACCCGTGTACGCCTTCGGGGCGCGAGCGGCGATTTCTGCCCCACTCTCCGGCGTCCTCAGCGCGCGCCTGTGGCGCGCGGCACGCCGATACGTTGGCTCGCGCATAGCAGGGCATAAACGCAAAGGAAAGAGGTATTGCGGTCATACACAGTACCTCTTTTTTGTATCCTTATTCGAAGGGGTCAGCGGAGGTGCTTGTACTTCAGCGGGGTGGTGCCGGTATGCTCACGGAAGACACGGCGGAAGTGATTTTCCGAGCTGAAGCCGACCATAGTGCTGACGGTGGAGATCGAATGGTGGCTGTTTTCAAGATGCTCAATGGCAACGTTGATGCGGATCGAATTCAGAAAGTGGATGGGGCTTTCTCCAAGCTCGCGCTTAAAAAGGTGATAGAGGGTCGATTCGCTGACGCAGCAATGACGGGCGAGGTCGGCAACCGAAAAGCGCTCGGCAAAATGCTCGGTCATATATTCGATGGCGGCCGAGAGGTGCTTATCCAGCGCAAGCGTGCTGGGCACCATCTGCGGCAGGAGCGTGCCAAGGAGGAGATAAAAGCGTGCGTAGGCTTCCAGCGGCTTTGCCTCTTCCCCCGAAAGGAGGGCGGCAATTTGCAGGATAGTGTCCTTTGTGCCTTCATCGGCCGTAAGGATCTGCGGCTCGTACAGAAAGGCCTCGTAATGGATAAAGCAGCTGAGATAGACTACCTCGATATCCGGGGTACCGTGCCACTCGGAATAGCAGAAGATCCGCTCCGGGATAAAGACCACGTCCCCCTCGCTGACCTGTAAACGCTTACCGAGGTAGAGGTAGCTCCCACTCCCCGAAAGGATCACGCCAAGCCTGGATTTCCTTTTGTTGCTGTTTCCGCGGCAGAAATGATAGCGCGAAAAGATGTGCCGCGTAGTGGTGAGATCGGATACGAAAATAGAGTCGTTCGCCATGACGGTAGAATCTCCGTTGCAGAATAGTTACTTTTTATACAGTATAGCACGTGGAATATTCTTTTTCAAGATGCTATACTGAAATTGTCAAAAAATCATTTGCCAAGGAGGCGTTATGGAAAAGATTCGCATTGCTCAAATGGGCACGAGCGCATATAGCCACGGCTATTCGATTTTCAGGACTCTGCTTGCACATCCCGAGCTTTTCGAGGTGGTGGGCTATGCTCTCCCCGAAAACGAAAGAGAAAAATTCCCCGCCCAGATGCCCGAATTTTCCCGTTGCCGTGAGATGACGGTCGAAGAGATCCTTGCCGACCCGACGATCGAAGCGGTCGCGGTTGAGACAGAGGAGATCTACCTGACGAAGTATGCGCGGATGGTGGCCGATGCGGGCAAGCACCTGCATATGGAAAAGCCGGGTGGCCTCGATCCCGAGGAATTCCGTGCGCTGGTGTCGACCCTGAAGGAAAAGAAGCTTGCTTTTTCGACGGGATATATGTACCGCTTTAATCCCGCGGTGAGTGCGGCGATCGAGCGGGTCAGGCGTGGTGAGCTTGGCAAGGTCTACGCCGTAGAGGCGCACATGGGCGGCAAGCATCCTGCGGCACAGCGGGATTGGCTCGAGGTCTTCCCGGGTGGGATGACCTTCTTCCTCGGCTGTCATCTTATCGACCTTGTCTATCGCATCCTCGGTGAACCGCAGGAGGTCATCCCGCTGACCGCCTCCACGGGTATCGACGGCAACACGGTGGGGGATTACGGCATGGTGGTCTTCCAGTATCCGACGGGGCCATCCTTTATCAAGGTCTGCGATGAAGAGCCGGGCGGCTTTACGAGAAGACAGCTTGTCATTTGCGGGGAACGCGGAACGATCGAGATCCGCCCCCTCGAGCTTCACGCCGGCGGCGATAATGTTTACACCGTGTCAAACGAGTGCTTCAGCACAGACTGGGGCGCCCCGTGGCAGACCGAGAAGTATCCCCCCTTCGGGCGGTACGATGCCATGCTCCAAAACTTTGCCGAGCTTGTGCGCGGCAAGGAAAACCCCTATACCTATGACTATGAGCTTGGGCTTTACGAGCTTTTGATGAAGGCCTGCGAAAGGAGGAAAGTAAAATGAAAACCAAGGAGATCGTATTTACAAAGCCGTACACCGCCGAGATCTGGGAGAGCGAGAACCGCGCCCCCGGGGTCGGTGAGGTGACGGTAGAGCTTGACTATTCGGCCATCAGCGCAGGCACCGAAAAGGCGAATTTTATCGGCCTGCGCAACAATATTGAATGCGGCGAGGATGACGAGCCGATCTACCCCCGTGTGGTCGGCTACAGCGCGGCCGGCAGGGTGGTGGCACTCGGCGAGGGGGTCACCGCCTATTCGGTCGGGGACAGGGTCGGCGTTTACTGGGGCACGCACAGAAAGCACAGGACGGTGTCGGCAAGCACCCTTATCAGAATTCCCGATGGCATTTCCCAAGAGGAGGCCTCGTTGGGGCTGATCGCCACCTTCCCGCTGGCCGCCATCCGCAAGACCCACCTGGAGATCGGTGAGTCGGCCCTTGTCATGGGGCTTGGCATTCTCGGCATCCTCGCAGTGGAGGAACTTCGCGCGGCGGGGGCATACCCCATCATCGCGGCCGACCCGGTTGCCGAGCGGCGCGAGCTTGCCCTCCGCCTCGGTGCCGATTATGCTCTTGACCCGACCGATGCGGGCTTTGCCGCCGAGGTCATCCGTCTGACGGGCGGCGGTGTCAACGTCTGCATTGAGGTCACCGGGCTTGGCGCAGGGCTCATCAGCGCGTTGGACTGCATGAAGGAGATGGGCAGGGTCGCCCTCCTTGGCTGTACGCGCAGCTCGAAGTTTGAGATCGACTATTACGGCAAGGTACACGGCCGCGGCATCTCGCTGATCGGTGCACACACACGGGCACGCCCGCACGTGGAATCCTCGGCAGGGCTTTGGACGGACAGGGACGATCTTCGCGCGGTTCTTGACCTTGTGCGCGGCGGGCGCCTGAACTTCCGCGACGTGATTCACGAGGTGCACTCGCCCCTTGAAGCGCAGGAGGTCTACACCCGCCTGGCAAACGATAAAAATTTCCCCATTGGGGTATTATTTGATTGGAGCAAGGTTTGATTATGAATTTCACAGGCAAGGTAGCAATATCAACGGGCGCGGCATCGGGAATGGGACTTCTCTTTGCCGAGAATTTTGCAGCCCTCGGCGGTGACGTCATTATGTGCGACGTAAACGTGGAAGTGCTAAATGAAAAAGTTGCGGCAATCAACGAAAAGGGTGCGGGGCGCGCTGTCGGAGTTCTCTGCGACGTGCGTGACTACAGTCAAGTGTGCGCGGCAAGAGATCGTGCGGTGGAGGAGTTCGGCAGAATTGACGTGATGGCGAACTTCGCGGGCGGAAATGCCCTCAGAATGCTCAATGTTGACAACGCAGCCTACCCGGAATTTCCCGACGTGCCCATCGATGTTTTTGATTGGGGAATTGACGTAAACCTCAAGGGACCCTTCTACTTCGCTCACGCGGTGCTTAAGCAAATGAGAGAGCAAAAGAGCGGTCTTATCATCAACATCGGTTCTATCACGGGAGCCGAAGGAACCTCCAAGGGAATGGACTATGCCACCTCCAAAGCGGGACTTATGTACGGTCTTACAAAATCAATTGCGCAGTTTGGTGCGAATCACGGCATCAGAGCGGTTTGTGTTTCCCCCGGTCCCGTGCTTACCCGTCCCAATATGGCAAATATGAAGACCCTTCTCGGACGTGCCGCAGAGCCGCAGGAGATCATTGATCTCTGCCTCTTTATTGCCTCCGAAAAGGGACAGTTCATCAACGGTGAGAACATCATGATCGACGGCGGCAGAAATGCTATGTGTCCTACAAAAGGTTAAGGAAGAAAACGATGAAAAAAAGCTTTTTAAACTCCCAAAAAACGATTCTCACCTGTATGGTGCAGGCGGACAACCCCGACAGAATCAAGTATCTTGTGGAAAAGTCCATCCCCGAGGGAGCCGAGGCTTTCGGAATGCAGCTTTGCAAGATGAAGCCCGAATACAGAAAGCCCGAGATATACCGCGAGCTCTTCAATCGCCCCGACGGGCTTCCCACCTACGTTACCAATTACCGCCACTGCAAAAACGCCGGCAAGAGCGATGAGCTCCTGGCAAAAGAGCTTTTGGAGCTTGCCGAGTGCGGTGCAACGCTTTGTGACGTGATGGGGGATTATTTTGACGCTTGTGTGGGCGAGCTGACGGTCAACGAGGATGCGGTAAGCAAACAAAAGAAGCTCATAGGTGAGCTTCACGAAAGGGGCGCCGAGGTGCTGATGTCCTCACATATCTGTAAATTCACCCCCGCAGAGCGCGTTGTGGAGGTGGCTCTTGAGCACAAGAGACGCGGCGCGGATATCTGCAAAATCGTTACCGGTGCGGACAATATGGCGCAGCAGCTCGAAAATCTGCGGATCATCCATCTTTTAAAGGAGGCCCTGGATATTCCGTTTCTCTTCTTGACGGGCGGAGAATCCTATATTTCCCGCCGCTTGGGCGGTGCGCTCGGCAACTGTATGTCGCTCTGCGTATACGAGCAGGACGAGTTTTCCACCAAAGCGCAGCCGGATCTCCGCGACTTGAAGCTTCTGCGTGACACGCTCGGACTCTAATGAATAAGTTTTATAAAGAAACCGAAGAAATACTCCGTCTTGAGGTACCGTTTGACACGGTTTACACCTCGGTGTTTCTCATTAAAGCGGAGGACGGGTATATTCTCGTCGACTGCGCCACGACAAAGGAGGACGTTGACGGATATATCATACCCGCCCTTGAAGAACAAGGAGTATCCCATTCAGACGTCAAAAAAATCGTCATAACCCATGATCACGGCGACCATGCAGGAGGACTTCCGCAAATTTTGGAGCGCATCCCCCATATCGAGGTTGTGAGAGGGGTAAAAAAGCTTGCTGGGAGGGTATGTACCTACCCGCTTTACGGACACACGAAGGATTTTATCGGTGTGCTTGACGAAAGATCGGGCACTCTCATCTCGGGAGACGGACTTCAAGGCGCGGGAATCAAGCAATACCGAACTGCGCTTGCCGACAAGGACGAGTACATAGAGACACTGGAAAGAATAAGGCTCGACGAGAGGATAGAAAACCTTCTTTTCTCTCACGCATACGAGCCTTGGTACGAAAATAAAATGCTCGGGCGAGAGAATGTACTCGGTTGCCTTGAAGAATGCAAAAAACACGTTAAAAAGGACTAAAAAATGAAAGCAATACTTGTAAATGAAGATAAATCCCTCAGATGGGATAACGTGCCCGACCCCGTCATAAGCCCCGACGAGGTACTTGTGAAGGTGGCGGCCGCCGCCCTCAACCGTGCGGATCTTATGCAAAGAGAGGGAGACTATCCCCCGCCTCCCGGATGCCCCGAGTGGATGGGGCTTGAGGTCTCGGGTGAGATCGTGGCGATGGGAGAGGGGGCGCGTGCCGCCTCCCCGTGGCAGATCGGCGACCGTGTCTGCGCTCTGCTTGGCGGCGGCGGATATGCCGAGTACGTGGCTGTCCGCTACGATATGCTGATGCCCGTGCCGGAAAATTGCAGCATGATCGAGGCGGCGGCCATTCCC
>JAGBZZ010000015.1 GCA_017652965.1 Clostridia bacterium
CCCCCTGTCCTGCCACATAGTCGTTGCGCGTCGGGGCGTAGCCCTCTCCTTCAACTCCTTGTGGCGAGGACTTCGCTTCGAGAAAACGCCGCACCGTGGCGTTTTCTCTTTGCTCGCCCTACGGGAGAGGTGGCGGCGTAGCCGACGGAGAGGGTAAAAGGCAAAGAACACCCACCCCGCGCCGTGTAAATTCTTGCCGATCGGGGCTTGATAGGAGACGGCGCAAGCGGTATCATTACAGGTAAGGGGAGCGGCGCAGGCGCGCAGGCTCCGCACGAAAGGAGAAAAGACCGTGAAGAAGGATAAGCTTTTCAAGCTCAATCTGCCGGTGGGGCACGTGCCTGCCGCAGGAAAATACCGATTGGAAATGACACCGAAGACCGTGATGGAGCGCTTTCATCTGGCGCGCAAGACCCTGCCGGACGAGGTGACGGTGGTGGAGCGTATCGCCTATGACGGGTATCCCCTCTCGAAGAAACATACGGTATACGTAGCCACCGACGGCTGTGACAGCAACCCCGGCACACGCGAGGCACCCCTTGCGACCCTACAGAGGGCCGTGGCCGCGATGGCGGGCAAGGGGGGCGGCACGATCCTTTTGCGGGGCGGCACCCACCGCGTGCCCGAGCCCGTGATGCTGGACAGCACCCACTCCGGCACGCCCGAGTCTCCGCTTTTCATTAAGGCCGAGGAGGGGGAGGTGGTCACCCTGACCTCCAACACCTCGCTATCTGCCGACCCGGCGCTTTGGGCGCACGTCAGCCCCGCGCAAAACGGGGACCTTTACTACCGCCTGCCGGAGGCGGCACGCGGCGAGGTGCTTTGCACCCGCCTTTCCGACCATGGCCTGTCGGTAGAGGACATCGGCCCCATCACCAAGGAGGACGGCCCGCCCTCGCTTTTTGTGGGGGACGAGAGGTACACCCTGGCGCGGTATCCGAACGACACGGGGGACATCCGCGATCTTCTGTTCTTCACACACGTATATGATACCGGCACCGTGACCTCCAACGCCTGCATTGTGTACTGGCCGTGGGTAGAGCGTGCCACCGCCGCCGGCAAGGATCCGAAGGAGTGGATCGTCGGCTGGGAGACCCGCATCCCCGACGAGGATGCGCGCGGGCAGGAGATCCTTTCCTGGGTCAACACCGGGGACGTGTGGTACTTTGGCTCCTGCTATTCGGGCTGGGAGTTCGGCTATTATAATCTGGCCCTGGAGGCCGAGGGACAGACCTGGGCTCACAATGCCGACGGCACGCCCTGGGTGGCGGGCTCGGGCAAGACACCCTACCTCGGCGCCCCGAAGGAGGATGGCAAATTCTCCTTAAAATCCATCCAGCCGAACCGCTACGGCGCGATGAACTCGGGCAATTCGCCCGCCGGCCATAACACCTATTACCTTTTCAACGCCATTGAGGCGCTGGATGCCCCCGGCGAGTGGTTCCTTGACCGCAAGACAGGCATCCTGTACGTCTATCCGACCGAGGCCATGCGCGCCGGTGCGCCGATGGCCGTCTCGGCCAAGGAGAAGACCGACCTTGTCTCTTTTGCGGGGGTTTCGAACCTGGTGATCGATGGGATCGGGATCGACGGCTCCACCGGCAAGGGCATGAGCTTTTCGGAGTGCCGAGGTGTTGTGGTGCAGAGCATGACCTCGCGCTGTACCCAGCAGTCCGCCCTCCACTTTGAGGGTTGCCTGGACGTTGCCGTCCTGTATTCGGATTTCTCACGTGCCGGCGCAGACATGGTCCGCTTTGAGCATGCCACCTCGGCGCGGCGCCTGATCCCGACCGGGTCTGTCATTCAGAACTGTGTCTTCCACGATGCGTATCCCACCTTCCAGGTCGGGGTCTCCTTTGCGGGCTACCGCACGGTGGTATCGCACAACTATTTCAAGGACACCATTTCCTGCGGCCGATACACGGCCGAGTGCATTGTGGAATATAACGTGTATGAGGGTGGCTCGGCCGACGTGACCGACGGCGGCATGATCTACACCTGGGGCTGGTCCAACCGTGCCAACCACTACCGGTATAACCTCATCCATATGTTCCACGCGACCCACAACGCCATCTACAACGACGGCACCTCGGGCGGGCATTACACCTACGGCAACACCATCTCCTTCCTCGGTTCGACCTCCAACCTCAACAAGGGCTGGTAGTCCTCCACCGGGATGGGTGGGGTATGCGTCGGAAACCTGATGATCCTGCGCAATCCCTACCAGGTGGCGGCGGCGCGCGCCAGCGACGGGGCAGAGGATGGGGACATCCTGCCCGCAAGATCGGGCGACCAGGTCAACGAATCGGCGCTTTTCTATTACTTCTTTGGGGAAGAGCATGCCGGCGCGGGCGAGGCACGCTATTATCAGCCTGTTGACTACGAGGGCAGAGAACAGCGCCCCTATAAGCTGTACCAATCCGAGGCCGGCCACTGGTGGTACGGCATGATGGGCGAGCAGTACGACCATTACACCACCGACAACCGAGAGGGCTGGCAGGAATCCTGCCCCGCCTTCCTCAATCAGCTGGAGTGCATCCGGATCATCCTGGCGGCCTATGACGATAAGACCTGTGACTACCATCCGAAGTACTTCTACGTGCCGTGGTATCTCTCGGGCAAGACCTTTACCTACAGGGCACTGCCTGCGGGGGTAGCGGTGACCGTGCCGCAGTATGCCTATCTCGACGGGGAGGGCAACACCGTGACGGTGTCGGCGCACGAGGCCGTGCGGAACGAGGACGGCTCGATCACCCTTACCTATGAGGAGCTGGCGGCCATGGAGCGCTTTGCCCGTCAGCCCGCCGCGTGCGTCATCAGCGATAACGTTCTGCTTGGCGGCACCCCCACCACCGTGGACGGAAAGCTGACCGCCACCGCCGCGCCCGAGCTGATCATCACCGACGGTACCGCCCGCTATGAGGGCTACGTGCCGACCTCTCAAAAGGAGAACAACTACTTTGCCTATGACCACACCGGCATCCTGCCCGGGGCGGCGCAGTACAACTACGACCTCGCCCCGGCCGCCAAAGAAGCCCTGAAAGCGACCCTCAGCCCGGATGGCTTTGCCATGATCGATGCGATCGATTGGCGCGCGGCGGGCTTGTGTATAGGTATCCGTACCTGAGCGGCACCCGCTAATCTCGCGGGCATAAAAAGCGCGACGCGCTTTTTATATCCAAG
>JAGBZZ010000152.1 GCA_017652965.1 Clostridia bacterium
CTTGAGGACACCCTTCTTTTCCAGCTGCATGGCAAGGTTGAGGCCGGTCTGCCCACCGATACCGGGGACGATGGCGTCCGGGCGCTCATAGCGAAGGATCTTGGTGATGTACTCCAGCGTCAGGGGCTCCATATACACCTTGTCGGCGATGGTGGTGTCGGTCATGATGGTGGCAGGGTTCGAGTTGGCAAGGATGACCTCGTAGCCCTCCTCCTTGAGGGCGAGGCATGCCTGGGTACCGGCATAGTCAAATTCCGCAGCCTGACCGATCACGATCGGGCCCGAGCCGATGATAAGGATCTTTTTCAGATCAGTTCTCTTAGCCATTGTTGTTTCCTCCGATGTTTTATCTCAATTTTGTTTTTTATACACGATTTGACCGCGGTGAGCGGTAAGATAATTGACCCCGAAAAGGCGCTCTCCCTCAAAGGGGGTCGCACGCCCCTTGGAAAGGAAGGCGGCAGGGTCAACGGTAAATTCCTCCGAAAGCCGCCACACCGAGAAGGAGGTGGGGTCAAACGGCAGCCGGAAGCGGCGGCGCGGGGCGCACACCAGGGCATCTATCAGGCGCTCTGTCGATAGGATGCCGGGCTTTACAAGGTGGGTATACAGCACGGGGAAGGCCGTCTCCAGCCCCACGATGCCAAAGGCACTGCCTGCAAGGCCGCGCCCCTTTTCCTCGGCACTGTGGGGGGCATGGTCGGTAGCGATCATGTCCACCGTCCCGTCAAGAAGCCCCTCGAGGAGCGCCTCTCGGTCACGGGGGGAGCGCAGGGGCGGGTTCATCTTGAAGCGCCCGTCCTCCCGAAGGTGCGTGTCGTCAAGGACAAGGTAGTGGGGGCCCGTCTCACAGGTGACGTCCACCCCGCGCGCCTTGGCCGCGCGGATGAGGGCCACCGTCTCGGCGGTCGAGATATGGCAGACGTGATAGGCGCACCCTATCTTTTCGGCCAGGTAAAGGTCTCTTTCCACCTGCACGTACTCACTGGCCGAGGAGATGCCCTTGTGGCCGTGGGTGCGGGCGTAGTCGCCGTCGTGGATATAGCCGCCCTCCAAAAGGGAATTGACCTCGCAGTGCGCCACGATCGGGCGGCCGAGGGCACGGGCGCGCTCCATAGCCGCGCGCATCATCTCCTCGGTCTGTACCCCGCGGCCGTCGTCCGAAAAGCCAACAACGTCGGGGGCAAGCTCCTCCATCTCGGCAAGCGTCTCGCCCCGCTCCCCCACCGTGATCGCCCCAAGCGGGTGCACGTCGATCACCGCATCCCGGCGGCAGAGGGCAAGCTGTGCCTCAAGCGAGGCGCGGCAATCGGGCACCGGGGCAAGGTTTGGCATGGTGCAAACGGCGGTATAGCCGCCGCGCGCCGCCGCGGCCGAGCCGGTGGCGATGGTCTCTTTATAAGAAAATCCCGGCTCACGGAAGTGCACGTGCACGTCACAAAAGCCGGGAAAAACGGTATATTCGGAAGGGGAAAGGCTAAGCCCGCAAAGAGAAAGGACCTCGGCGGCGGCACGGCCGGTGGCCGTCATCATTTCGCTGATCGTCATGGTCGTCATCATGGGAATTCTCCTTGTCTTAAAATTGGTTGCCGTGGCCCGCCACGGCTTACACGTCACAGATATACACGCCGTCCTCACCGTCCACGGGGGAAAGCATCACCGAGATCTTCTCGCTTTTCGAGGTCGGCACGTTTTTGCCCACGTAATCCGGGCGGATGGGCAGCTCACGGTGGCCGCGATCCACCAGCACCGCCAGCTGAATGGCCTGCGGGCGGCCGATGGCAAAGACGGCCTCCATCGCGGCACGGGCGGTACGGCCGGTATACAAAACGTCATCCACGAGGATCACCGTCTTATCCCGCACGTCACACGGGATATGGCTTTGCGCCACAAGGCGTGCGCGCTCCTCCTTGGTGATATCGTCACGGTGGCAGGTAATATCCAGATATCCGAGGGGAACCTCTCGCCCCTCAAACCGCAGAATGTTCGCGGCCAGCATGGCGGCCAGCGGCTCACCGCGGCGGCGCACCCCCAGAAGGCAGATCCCGTCCACCCCGCGGTTGCGCTCAATGATCTCATGCGTGATGCGTGCCAGCGCACGCCCGATGCCTGCGGCATCCAACACCTGTGCCTTGGATTGCATTCGGTAGCCCCCCTGCAAAGAAAAAAGCCTTGTCCGCCGACAAGACCTCGCAAAACAAGACCACTCCCCCGGGGGGCGGCCTGCAGTATAAAGATCTTCTCGACATCACGGTATCGACTTAAAGATTTATTTCACCAGTATTATAGCACCGCAAGCGCCGTTTGTCAACCCCTTTCCTTCCATTTTTCTACTTTAATTTATAAAGGAAAAGGGAGGTACGCCGCAGGCGGCATATCTCCCTTTTCCGTCGGCTCTGCCCACAGGATAGGCAGGCCTTTTCGCGCTATCCCCTCAGCACCCCTTCAGGACGGCGTGGGGACACACAAAATTGTTACCGAACGATTCGGGAAGGACAAAGATCCCGTCGCAGTGCCGTGCAGGCATCGAAAGATAGATCCGCAGGCTGCCGCGGCTGTCCGAGGTGGTGGGTGACAGGCCAATCATCCCGAAAAGGGCCATCAGCTGCTCCTTGCGATCCTCGGTCGGCGGGTCTACGATCAGCTTGAACTCGGTGCCAAAGCGGCGATGCACCGGCAAAAAGAAGGAAAGCCCGGGCTCGTACGGCTCGCACGAGCGCTCACTGCGCCCGACAAAGCGCCCGCCCCACACGATCTGATTCAAAAGAAGGCACTCCTCGTTTTCGCCCATCTGCAGGGGGGCATCGATGCAGCCGCGGGCACATATGCTTATCCCCTTTTGCCGATAATCCTCGCAAACGTACGGCACGGGCGGCTCTCCGGGGAGGAGAAAATTCCCCACCGCACCGCATCGCTGAACCGCCTCACCCCGGCGCAGGGCATGCCCGAAATTGACGACCAGGGTGCCAAGGCGGCAATCCAGAAACAGATCGCCAAGCCCCTCAAGGCGGGGGTCGTACAGGTTGATCTCCATGGTGGAAACGCGCTTTTCAAAGACTTCCTCTGCCCGCTCTCCCAGCACCTCGGAAAGCGGTGTCCCCTCCGAGAGCATCTCGGCATACAGGCGCAAGGGGCGCAGGCGCCGCACCACCTCGGCATACTCGGTGATCGCGGGGAGGTAGCGGTACAGCTGCAGGTTTTTCAGGCGCAAAAGCAGCTCGGCCGCCGTCCCCTTGCCGCCGGGCGAGAGGAGCCTTGTCGGATCCCAGATCAAAATGGGCGTGCCCCGCCCGGCAAGAAAGCCAAGCTCGTATTCCACCCAGTCGGAATTCAAGGAGTCCTCGGTTAGAAGCAGGATAGCGGCGCGGCAACGCAGCATCCGCTCGATCGCCTCCTGAAAGCGGTCCCCAGCGCCCACCCCGTCCACGTCGTAAAGCGGGTGCAGGCCCTCCTGCTTCATGACCTTGATAAGATCGTCAAGATGGCTTCTGTCCTCGGTTGCGTGCGAGATAAAGACCCCGTTCTGAAGATTTTCATTGCTTTGGCTGACCCTTTGGATCGCATAGCTCATGCACATGGCACACTCCCCCTTAGCTTGGATAGATCACGTCGGCCCGTGCCCCGCAGGCAGGAAGCCTTTTTTGCACCGCCGTGGCATTCGGCTCAAATCCCAGCGAGAACCACACGCGGTTTCCGTCGGGATCGACCGTAACAAGGTCTGTCTCCTTTTCCCGCCACTCGGGGAACAAAAGCCCGGAAAGCACCTGCGCCTTTAAGGAGGGGGCACTCAGATACAGCTTAAAGCAAACGCCGAAGATCCGGTGGATCGGCAGGGTCACGTCAAGATAGTATTCCCGGTAGGCCTCGCACTTCTCTTCCCCATAGCGGACGTAGCGCACGGTATGCGCAAAGCGGGGGGCAAGCCCCTCCTCGCTCGGGATCCTCGGATACTCCCCCTCCCAGACGTCTGCCTCCAGGCGATAGGGGCGGGAGGGCAGGTCGATCTCATGGTCCAGCTTGGAAAAGCGGAAGACCCGCACCCCGCACACAAGCTCGTCAAGCCGCTCGTCAAGCGCCTCCTTGGTATCCCCGATGGCCTCGGCCATCTCCTCAAAGACCGGCTTGGAGATAGGCAGGCACAGCCGCAGGCGGCGATATCCGATGCGGCGGGATATCCCCTCCCGCGGCGAAAGGGTCAGCTCGGTCTCCTCCCTCTCGCTCACACGCTCGGCAAAGCTGTCCCGCACAAGGATCGGGGTAGCCCTGGCCAGCTTGTCCGCAAAGGCGGAAAGGGTATCGAAATTCGGGCATTCGGACGCACCCGGCATCAGAAGATAGTCGATATGCGTGCCAAGCCCCGGGGTCTTTTCAATAGCAAACGACCCCCGGCGGAAGGCCACCGCGCAGAAAAAACGCTCGCGCTTATCGGCATCCAGGATCCTTTCGGTATTCCGCGAGGAAATATAGCCGATCTCGTACCACAGTTGGTTCAGAAGCACCCGCCGCCCTGCCCACGCATCCTCGGGCGAGAGCCCGGTGCGCGGCTTTGTGGGGCTTATCTCCAGGGTATCCGAAAGGACAAGGATATAGCGGCGGCAGGAATCCAGAAGCGCAAGGGTCTCGGCATAGGGCCTTTCCGAAAAGCGCTTCTCACACAGGCAGTTATCGCGATAGGCGATCCCCCGTGCCGAAAGGGCCGCCATCAGGGCCTTGGCCTCGGCCTCGGCCTCCTCAAAATAGGTCACAAGCGCATAGCCGAAGTATCCGTCCTCCTCCAGGGGAAGATTGGAAAGCAAAAGCTCTCTTTCCCATCCGGAGGCGAAGGCCGTGCTTTTCCCGTTTTCCATGACACACTCCTTAAGATCTTTTTTCCCATTTTAGCACATTTTCTCTCGCTTTACAACAAAAAAGTGCAAAAATCCCCCCCAAAAAGCATCGCCGATCCGACGATTTTCAAAAACCCGCCCAAAGGGCGGCGGCAGAAAGGACAACCGCCCGTACGGGTTTGACCCTTTTGACAGTGAAATATGTGCTACACTCAAAATGCGGCGGCATGCAAGGGCCGTAGCCAAAAAGAAAAGGAGGTCACGTATGGAATACACACCCAAGCTATGCGAGCGGCTGATCAACCACTTCACCTTCCAACCGGGAGAGGTACCGCCCGGATACTCGGATTTCAGAGATCGGGAGGGGATGACGCTTGCCGAATTTCATTCCTTTTGTCAAAGGGAGGATTTTCGCGCGGCGGTAGAGGAGGCGGAGGCGCGCTATCTTGACACCCTGACAGCAGGGGCACTGCTGAAAAAATACGACACCTCCTTTGTCAAGCATCTGCTGGAGCTTGCCGCCGCGAAAAAGGAGGAGGCGGGCGGGCGTGCCTTCACGGTGGAGATCCGCGTGGTGGAATGAATCTTTCGGTCACGGTACGGCAGAAGGCCTTCCTGGATGCCGGGGAGACCGAGGTGCTGTACGGCGGGGCGGCGGGGGGCGGCAAGTCCTACGGGCAGGTGATCGACGCTCTCCTTTTTGCCCTTACCTATCCCGGTAGCCGTCAGCTGCTTTTGCGGCGAAGCTTTCCGGAGCTCGAGCGTTCCCTGATCCGTACGGCACGTGCCCTGTATCCCGCCTCGGTCTTCACCTACCGCTCCGGCGAGCATTCGGGCTATTTTGCCAACGGCTCGATCCTGGATTTCGGGTACCTCTTTTCGGAGGGGGACGTCTACCAGTACCAATCGGCCGAGTATGACGTCATCCGCTTTGACGAGCTGACCCACTTCACGAAATTCCAGTACCTGTATATGATCTCGCGGATCCGCGGGGCAAACGGCTATCCGAAGCAGATCAAGTCCTCCACCAATCCCGGCGGCATCGGCCATGCCTGGGTCAAGGAGCGCTTTATCGACCCCGCCCCGTTTGGCACCCCCTTTCTCGGTGAGGACGGCTCACGCCGCATCTTTTTGCCGGCGCGGATCGAGGACAATCGCTTTCTCACCGAGAAGGACCCCGACTACCGCCGGCGCCTCGAAAGCCTGCCAAGCGAGGAAAGACGTGCCCTTTTACACGGAGAGTGGAACCTGTTTACAGGGCAGTTCTTTTCGGAATTCCGCTATGATCTCCACACCTGTGACCCCTTTCCGATCCCGCCCTCCTGGCGGCGCTACCGCACACTGGACTACGGCCTTGACCGCCTGGCGGTCCTGTGGATCGCCCTATCGCCCGAGGGGCGGGCCTACGTCTACCGTGAACTGTGCGAAAGCAACCTCATTATCTCGGCGGCGGCCGGGCGCATCCGTGCGCTGACCCCGCCCGAGGAGGAGATCTACGTGACGCTTGCCCCGCCCGACCTTTTCGGGCGGGGACAGGAAAGCGGCAAGAGCCGCGCCGCCCTCTTCCGTGAGGAGGGGGTCGCCTTTGCCCGCTCGTCAAACGATCGGCTGGCGGGCTGGATGGCCGTCAAGGAGCTTCTCAGTGAAGCGGCGGACGGCCTGCCGCGCCTGCAGATCTTCCGCACCTGCCGTGAGCTTTGCCGTTGCCTGCCGATGCTGCTTTCCGACCCCCTGCGCCCCGGGGACGTCCTGACCGAGCCGCACGCCATCACCCACGCCCCGGATGCCCTGCGCGGCTTTGCCGTCTACCACACAGCCCCCGCCCACCTGCCCGAGGCCGGCACACGCCGCCCCTGGACGCCCGACCTTTGGCAGGACTATTATGCCGCCGACGAGGACGAAAGGCGCTATCTTATCAAAAAATACGGAGAACCCTTATGAAAACACCAAACAACAAAAAGGATCGCCTGGCCTTCTTCTCTGCACTCTATGCGGCGGCAAGGGAGCGGCACCGCCCGACAGAGGATCTGCTTGCCCGCCATATGGCACAGTACCGGGGCAGTGACGTGATCGACGGCTCGTCGGTGCGCGCCACGGCCGTCCGCAACATCACCTACGAGATCATCGAAAGCCAGGTCTCCTCCGAGATCCCCCTGCCCCGTGTCAGCCACAGCGGCTACAGCCGGGAGGGGGAACGCAACGCCACCGCCATCGAGCGCCTCCTGCTTCGCATGCGGGATGAATTGCCCTTTGAGCGGCAAAACGACCTGGACGAGCGCTACACCACCATCTTCGGCGGCTCGGTATGGCTGGTGGAATGGGATGCCGAGCGGCGCCGCCCGCATGAGCCGGGCGGCCTGCGGATCCGGTGTCTCTCCCCCGAGGATCTGATCCCCGAGCCGGATATCCCCGAGATCGAGGATATGGAATACTGCTTCCTCCGCTTTTCTACCCCGCGGGCAGAGCTTATCCGCCGCTACGGCATCACCCCGGCCGAGGCCGCCCGCAGTGGGTGTCTGGAGGGCGAGGAGGGGGCGGACGAGGACTCCGTTACGGTTGTGACCTGCTTCTTCCGTGAGGAGGACGGCGCGGTCTCCCGCTTCGTCTTTTCGGGTGAGGCCGTCCTTTCCGACCTGCCGGATTACTACGGCCGCAAGCTGCGCCTTTGCCCCCGATGCGAGGGGCGCGAGGGTACCTGCGGGTGCGGCCTGCCCGCCGTCCTGCGGGGGGTAACGTCCGAGACCGTCCCCCTGCCGACGGGAAGCGTGGAGGTGCCCTATTACCGCCCCCGCCGCTTCCCCATCGTCATCCGCAAAAACATCTCAAGGGCGGGGCACTGGCTCGGCCAGTCCGACTGCGAGATCATCCGCCCCCAGCAGCAGGCCATCAATAAGCTGGAGTCCCGCATCCAGCAAAAGCTTTTGCGGGCGGGCATCACCCCCGTCATGCCCGAGGAGGCGAGGGTCGCGCCCGACAACTCGGTCTTTGAGCGGGTCATCCGCCTTGCCCCCGGAGAAAGCGCCGCGCATTACGGCGTCATCGATACCACCCCGGACGTCTCGCAGGATATCCTGCAGGCCGAGCGACTGTACGAGCAGGCGCGCCGCATGGTGGGTATTTCGGATTCCTTTGTCGGGCAAAGCGACAGCAGTGCCCCCTCCGGCTATGCCAAGCGCCTGCAGATCGAGCAGGCGGCAGGGCGCTTGGAGTCCAAGCGCCGCATGAAGGAGGCCGCCTATGCCGATATCGACCGCCTGATGTTTGAGCTGACCCTGGCCTTTGCCGACGAGGCACGCGCCACCCCCTACCGCGATGCCTACGGCCGCCTGCATGCGGCCGCCTTTGACCGCTATGATTTTCTGATCTACGACAGCGCCGAGGGGAGCTACCGCTATGACGACGGCTTCCTGTTTTCGGCCGATAAAAGCGGCGGGGTCGAGGCACAGCGTGACCTTTTGTGGGAAAAGAATCTCGAAAACCTGCGGGCGGGCACGCTGGGTGACCCCACCTCCCCCATCACCCTGCTTCGCTACTGGCAGGCACAGGAGCGCGCCCATTACCCCCATGCACGGGAAAACGTGGAATACTTTGAAAATGCCCTTGCCGGCATAGAGAAGGGAGGAGAGGACAGTGTCATCTAAAAAGACCTTGACCGAGATCGAAAAGCGAGCGCTTTCGCGCTATGCCGACACGGCGGGCGCCAAGGGCTACGGCGCATGGCTGAAAAAAAGCGGCACCGCCGCCGATGAAGCACGCCAGGCGGCCGCCACCGCCGCCGGGCGGCAAAGCTATAACCAAAAGGAGGGAGAGCGCCTTTCGGCGCTTGGCCTTTCGGAGGATGGCTACGCCGCCTATCTGCGCCGCGCCGCCAAGGAGGCAAGAGAGGCACGCACCGCAAGCGTGGAGGCAGACCGTGCAAAGGAGGCCGAAAAGGCGCTTGCCGGCTATGCCGCCTACCTTGACGGGGTAAGAGAGCAAAACGCCGAGAGGCTGCAAAGCACCGCCGAGGCACTTCTGAACACCCCGCATACCGAAAAGGAGGCCGCCGCCCTCATCGGTACGGCCACCGGGGGACAGAGGGCAAAAAGCACGCTTATGACCCTCTACCGCACCCGCGGCATAACCGAGGCGGCAGCAGAGGGGAATGACACCGCCAAGGTGGTGAAGACCATAAGCGAAGCGCGCATGCCCTATGAGCGCGCCTATGAATACTGCCGTCTTTTAGGCTACGGAGAGGAGATGGCCCACCGCATCGCCGCCTTTACCGAAAAATCGCAAAACCGCTATACCGAGGAGCTTTGGGAGCTTTTCGGCTACTCGTGATCCCGCGTCCCCCATCCCCGCATCGGCAAGCGTACCGGCGCTATCCGGATAAAATAAGGCCGCATCCCGGGGAAAGGGGGGCAAGGGTACCGCCCATTTCTGAAAGGAGCTATTATGAAAGAGAAGAACCCTTATGCCACCAACAAGGGTGGTTACATCAAGGCGCCCGTCAATCCGGCCGCCCATGACCCGCACGCCGTAAGAACGATTGCCGAAAAGGGCAAGGATCTTCGCGGCGGTAAATAATACTTTACCAAAAACAGGAGGAACCCCATGGAATACGAAGCACATACCGCCGAAAACGGCGAAGCGCCCCTCTCCCCGCCCGGCGATGAGGCAATAGTCGAAAGTGCCCCCACCCCCACCGGTGAGACGGCCGAAGAAAGAGAGGAGGCGGCAAAGGAGACAGCCCCCGCTTCGGCTGCCGCCACTGCCCCCGCCGCCGAGGAAATGCCCGACTACGCCCGTATGGAAAGGGAGGATCTTGCCGCGCTTGCGGCCGCCTATCCGACCCTTTCCCCGCTTTCCTCGCTTGCCGAGCTTGATGACCCCGTGCGCTACGGGGAGCTGCGCGAGCTGGGGCTTGCCCCCAAGGAGGCCTTTCTGGCCGTAGGCGGCGGGCGGCTTCTTGCGAGGGGGGCACAGGATACCCGCGCCCATCTTGCTACGGCCGTCGGCCGTGCCGCCGCCCCTGCGGGCGGGCGGCTTTCGGCAGGTGAGCTTGCGGCCGCACGCGATCTTTTCCCCTCTCTTTCCGATGGGGAGATCGAAGCCCTTTACCGCCGCGTGGAGCATCCGCGGCACAGACCCTGATCTATCACAAAATCTGAAAGGAAGCACACATACCTATGTCTATCATTTATTCTCAGTCGGGCGGCCTGCACGACGCCGCCATCGGCAAGCTGGAGACCCCCATCAAAATGATCATCGAGCATGAATCCGACCACCAGAAGAAGCGTGGCGGCATTTGCGACTGGCTTTTCAACGTCGAACGCTCGAACCGCTTTGGCGAAACCATCGTGGGGCAGAACGAGTTTGGCGTATTCGCCGCCACCGAGGAGGGGGCGGGCGCCGTGGGAGACGGCATTGAGGAGACCTATAAGAAGTTCATCGAGCATATCCAGTTCACGAAGGAGTTCACCATCACGGCCAAGATGATGGAGGATGCCAACTACGGTGTCGCCGCCGACGCCCGCCGCCGTGCCGAAAACTTCACCCGCGCCTATTACAAGACCATGCATAAGGTCTGCGAGTATGCGCTGGCCAACGGCACCGCCGCCAGCGGCAGCTTTGCCGGGGCGACCCTGGATCTGACCGCGCCCGATTCTCTGCCCCTTTTCTCCTCGGCGCATACCTACGGCGGCACGAACGCCTCCGGTACCCAGTCCAACTACTTCTATGGCAACATCTTTGCCGACGGTGCCGCCCTGGAGGAGGCACTGGCCATCCTTTCCTCTCGCATCCGCAATATGAAGGATGAAAACGGTGAGGTGCTTGGCTACACGGCCGACACCATCATCCTGCCCGGCAACCGCCCGGCGGCCGAGGCCCTGGTCAAAAAGGTCTGCGGCTCGGAGGGCGCCCTTGGCAACGGCTACAACGACATCAACATCCAGTACGGCAATTGGAACATCGTGGTCATGCCCGACTGGCAGCCGAGCGACGACCGCCTGATGCTGATGTCCAGCGAGGCCAACAAGAACCTTGGCGGCAACATGTTCTTCAACCGTGTACCGCTGACCGTCTCGAACTGGGTCGACCACCACACCGGCAACTACCTGTGGTGCGGGCGTTGCCGTTTTGGTGTCGGGTTTGGCACCTACAAGCACATCCTTTTGGCAGTCGGCAGTGCTTCGGCTGTCAACGGCGCCACGGCCATCGCCTGACGGGGAGATACGCCATGACGGTTGCCGAACTCACACGCGCTACGGCACGCCTCGGCTTTTCTCCCTCGATCGGTGACGGCGATCTGCTTTTACGGGATGCGGCACGCCGTGCCCTTTCCGAGGTGGCGGCGGCACACCCCCGCACCGCCACCGTGACCCTGTGGCATCTGCCGTCTCCCCCCTTATACGCCGAAAGCTCGACCGAGCCCTGCGAGGGGGAAAGGATCCTTTCGTTTCCTGCCGGCCACTCCTTCTTTTTGCGCGTTGCCGGGCGGGGGAGGCTGACGCTGACAAGGGGTGAGCAGAGCGAAGACCATACCTTTTGCACCGAGGAGGGCGGGATGCCCGCCCTCCTCGGCGGTCCTTTCCCCGAGGGAGAGGGGGAGGTGACCCTTCACATCCGCGCGGAGGGGGTCTACCGCATCCTGGGGCTTGCCGTATACAGTGCCCGCTTTCCCACCTGCCCGCCCGACCCGTGGGCACCGCGCCCCTATGATCTTGCCGCCCTCTTCCCCGCCTTTCATTCGCTGGTGGGGCCTCCCACCACCGAGGACGGGCGCCCCCTGACAGAGGGCGTAGACGGCGACTA
Organism: Clostridia bacterium; assembly: GCA_017652965.1. The sequence continues at coordinate 11,625 of JAGBZZ010000152.1, forward strand.
TACCTTGGAGGAGGGGCATCTTTTGCTCCTTTCCCCCCACACCGCCGGGCGCCTGCGCCTGACCTACCGTAAGCGGCTGACACTGCCCACCGAGGGTGAGCTGCCGCTTTCGGAGGAGGAGGCCTCGCTTTTACCCCTCTTTTGCGCCGCTTACGTCTTTCTGGACGACGACCCCGAAAAGGCCGCCTTTTACCTGGCACGCTTTCATGAGGGACTGCATCGCACATCCGCCCCCGAGGCACTGTGCCGCTACCGCGACACCACGGGATGGGGGTGATGCGGATGGCAAGCACAAGCGCGGTCTATACCCGCATCTATACCGACATGGGGGGCGTGGATCTCTCCGGCGAGCCCTCCGCCATTCCGAAAACAAGCTTTGCCTACCTTGAAAACATGTACAGGGATTACGACTGCGGCGACGGTACGGGGGTAGAAACTGTCCCCGGATACCGTACTGTCTGCCGTTTCCCTGCCGGGGTGCGCGCCATCCATCCCCACCCGCAGGACACCGGCACCCTCCTTGTGCATGCGGGCAGGGGGCTTTATCCCCTTGCGGGGCGACAGCGCGACAGCGCCCCCACCCCCGTCCCGCTGGCCACACGGGGGGAGGAGGACGGTCTTTCGGACGAGGGGGTAAGCACGGCCGCCATCGCCGAGGGGCGGCTCTTTCTGGCAGACGGCCACCGCCTGCACGTCACAGACGGGGAGACACTTTCCACAGCGGCCGAGGAGGCGTACGTGCCGCTTCTCTACGTAGACGGCGAGGCGCATATGCAGAAAAACCTTCTCACGGACAAGGCACGGGAGGAATATCACCTCTATGATCTTGGGGCCTATCCTTATGTCAGCGAGGGGATCGAGTACGATATCTCGTCCGAGGGGATCTGCCGTGTCCTTCGCTATCACGGCACCGATGAAACCGTTGTCCTGCCGGCACGGGTACGCCTTGGGGCGCGGGAGTATGCCGTGGCAGGCGTCATGGCCGACGCCTTCCGTGGGAACACCACGGTAAAGACCCTTGTGGTGTCCGAGGGCATCCGCCTTCTTGACGGGCGTGCCTTTTTCGATATGCGGGCGCTGACCCTTTGCGTCCTGCCCTCCACCGTCACCGAGATCCCCACGCAGTGCTTTGACAGCTCCCGCGAGCTGAAGACCCTCTACCTGCCGCGCGAGGTGCGCACGATCGCCTCCTACGCCTTTGCCAACCTGCACGTCACCGAGCTGCACTATTCCGGCACGGCGGAGGAGCTGTTTGCCACCCCCGGCTATGAGCAGCTGTACCCCATCCCCCTGCCCGAGGATCTCCGGGTCTTTTACGGCTCGGTGTATACCACGGTGCGTTGCTTTTATCCCCTGCACATCCCGGCCTATCGGCTTCTTTCCGCCACGCTGGACGGGGTAACCCCGGGGGAGGACGAGCCGGGGCTTTTGCTGTATCCCATCACCGCCGCCGGGGCATACGGCGAGACGGTGTCGGGGGTCTATCTTGAGGCCGAAAGCAGCGATATCCTGTACGCGAAAACGCTTTCGCTCACCTATCTTGCCTATGACACCTTTGCCGAGGAGATCAGCCCCGAGAGGCCGGGGTGTACCCTTGGCGGGGTGGAGGCCATCAACGGCTGCACCCTGATCGCACGGTATGACGGCCGCCTGTTTCTTTCGGGAAATCCCGCCCTGCCCGGCACCGTCTTTTACAGTGGCCGCAGGGAGGACGGGCGAAGCGAGCCGACCTATTTCGGGATCTACGATCATCTGACAGACGGGGACGGCCGCACCCCGGTGCGTGCCCTTCTCTCTACCCCCACCTATCTCCTTGTTCTGACAGACGACGCCCCCGGCCATGCCTCCCTGCACTGCCACACGGGGCTTGACACCGAGGGCGGGCTTGTCGGCCGCCTTTACCCTGTCACCGAGGGGATCGGCGGATGCGGATGCGTAGGGGCGGCCACCTCCTTTCTCGGGGACACCGTCTTTTTATCCCGCCACGGGCTGAAGGCGGTCGAGCGTAGCGCCCTGAACGAGGAAAGGGGGATCGTGCATCGCTCGGGGGCGGTGGACGCCCGCCTGCGGCGCGAGCCGTTGGATACGGCCGTCCTTTTCCGCTTTGGCAGCTATCTCGGCATCTCGGCCGAGGGGCGGGTGTACCTGGCCGACGGGCGCCGCACCGTGACAAGGGGTGGCCACCGCGAGTATGAGTGGTACTACCTTTCGGGGATCGGAAGCTACACCGATGACCGCGACCGCTACCGCCTTGCCACCGGTGCCCTGCCCGCGGCACTGCAGGGGGCAAGCATCCCCTATGGCGAAGGGCACCTCACCCCAAGGACCTCGCCGGAGGCCGCCTATGCCGACGGGCTAGCCCTCTACTCTGCCACCCACAACGGTACCCCCTTTACCTATACCGTCAAGGACGGGCAGGCCCTCCTCTGCACGGCGGACGGCGAGCGGATCGGCGGTAGCTTTTCGCCCGCTTGCGCCTTTTTCGAATGCGAGGGACTTCTCTACTTCGGTACGGGTGACGGCACGCTTTCTGTCTTCAACACCGACAAGCGGGATGCAGACGGGCGCATCGCCCGCCGCTATTATAGCTTTGCCGGCCACGCCTACCCCTCGGGCTGTGCCCTCAAAAGCGACGACTGTGACCTGCCGAATCTCCGCAAATCCACCGTGCGCTCGGGCGGGGCGGTCAAGCTGAAGGCCATGACGGGTGCCAAGGTAGAGGTGCGCGTCCGCACCGAGGAGGGGGTGTGGGAGGTGGCGGACGTCCTGTACGGCGGACGCGCCGATTTCGGAGAAATCGATTTCGCAAGCACCGAGCTTGCCGCCGCCCCCACCGTCCTTCTCCCACTTTGGGAGAGTAAGCGCCGATGGGTGGAAAAGCAGCTTTACTTTGTATCGGAGGAATATCAACGGCCCTTTGGGCTGATTACCGTGGCCTACCGCTATCGGGTCACAGGAAGGATCACGACATGAGCATCAGAAGAATTACCGAGGAGGAGGTGCAGGCCCTTTGGGTCCAGCGCCTCCCCGATACCCCGAACCGCACGGCGCGGTTCGGCACGGCGGGCCTTTCCGCCCGCGAAATGAAGGCCGCCTACGACGCCCTGCCCCTGCGGATCGTGGAGCATTTCAACGAGGTGGTCGACCTTATCCTGGGGGACGGGCTTGCCGAGGCGATCGGCACACCGCTTGGCAAAAGCCTTGCCGCCTTTTTCCGGGATATCACAAGCGGTGAGGCGGCCGCCTATCTGACGGTGGACGGCACACGCACGCTGGCGGCGCTGGCCGCCGCCCTGGATACCCATGCGCATGACGGGCGCTACGTCCCGCTTTCCGAGGACGGGCGCATCGCCGGGGAGTATCTCCCCGAAAGCCTTGCCGAGCTTTTGCCGGGCGAAGAGGAACGCATCCATGCCGAAACGGCACGTGCCACTGCCGAGGCCGCACGCGCCACCGCCGAAGGAGAGCGTGCCGAGGCCGAGAAAAAACGCGCCGAGGCCGCCGCGGCCGCCGAGAGCGTCATTGCCGCCGTCCGGGAGGCAGAGGAGGCACGCACCGTGCGGGAGGCGGCACGGGAGGCGCGGCTTCTTTCGGTGGAGGAGAGGATAAGCGAGGCCGAGGAAAGAAGCGAGACTACCGAGCGGACGCTGATAGGCCACAGCATCACCCTGCAAAACCTGGCGGCCGCCGCACGCGGCAACACCCACGTGTTTACCAGCGACACCGAGCGCCGCTACCGCAAGACCGTGCCCGAGGACGTCCTGCCCTATGCCCGCCTTGTGGCACTGGGCGGGGCCTCCACCGCCATGACCTGCGCCAAGGTGACGGCAGTGGTCTCCTACGGGGCAAGCGTCCTGCCGCCCCCCTACCCCGCCGCCGAGGTCGGCCTGATAAACGGCCTTACCTTTACCCCCAACGAGGACGGAAGCATCCTGGTTACCGGGACGGCAAGCGAGGAGTTTACCTACCCGCTGTACGAAACGGGGGACGGGCTTTCCCTGCCCGAGGGCGGGATCTACGTGGACCCGCTTCCCCAAAACGGCGCGACCCTGTACATCGCGACCGGCAGCACCGGCAGTGCCGTCCGGAAGAACGGGGCCTGCACGCTAAGCAGTGGGGATGAATACTATGGCCGTTATTCGGTCTATCTGCATTTCCCGAGGGGCGCAAGCTTTGCAAGCGAGCTGCTTTATCCCTGCATCACCCGCGGCCAAACGGCGAGGAGCGGCATCCTGTACCGCGAGCCCCACCGCTTTGATATCCCCGAGGAGATCCGGGCCCTGGTCGGCTACGGCTACAGCACCAATTACCTGTACTTTGACAAGGGGCATTACTACGCCCGCTTGAACAGCAGTGGTACCCTCCTGACACCCGAGCAGTATCTGCCGCTTTCCGAGGAGCTTACCCTGCGTGCCTGGATCCCGGTGGAGGCCGGGGGCGAGATCGTCTTTGAAAATGACAAGGGGGCGGCGATCCGCTCGGAGCTTCTTTACGGCGTCCAACTGTAAAAAGGAGAAGATATGAACAAGACAGAAGCAACTCTTATGAAAAAATGCGGGGTGGAAAAGGCCTATTATGACGACCTTGTCAACGCCCGCATCCGTGCCCGCTACTCACTGTCCGAGGAGCTTTCGATCCTCAGGCGCAGGGAGGAGGCACCCGAGGCCTTCCGTGCCTTTTACGAATTTGCCGAGGCCTGCAAGGCCGAGGTCGCCGAGGAGCTGGGAGGCACGGTATGATCTATCATCTGACAGCCCTTGGCATCGGCCTTGCCACCGAACGCGCACCGGTTTTGGCAAAAGGTAAAGTAAAACTTACATTTAAAGGCTGTTTTGCGGATTCTGTGTGCGTGGGATCCTGCTTCTACCCGATCCTTGATGGGGTGGCAGAGATCCCGGCCGACGCATTTTCCGAAACCACAAGCATTACCGCGCACGCCCTTGCCGAGGGAAAGCTTTACGTATGCGACCCCATCGGCCGCCTGAAGGACGGCACGCTTTCTTATCTTATGCCGCTGGTCAACCACGGCGGCGAGGCGACCGTTGCCTTTTTGGCACAGGCGATCGGAGACCTGGAGGGGCGCCTTGACGAGGTGCATGCCCGCCTTAGCGCCCTGACCGCCCGCATTGAACAAAAACCGTTTATCTTTGGAGGTACTGTATGAAGCACGTCACAAGATCCTGCGCCTGCCTTTGCCTGGCGGTGCTGATCCTTTTTTCCCTTATGCCGGTCGCCTCGCAGGCGGCAGAGGCAGAGGCCACCCAAGCGGCGGCCGTCACACCACCCCTGCCCGAAGCGCCCGAGGAGGACACCGCCGCCGCACAGATCACCGATTTTCTCGGTGAAAACGCCGCGGGGCTCCTCTCGGGGGCAACCTTTCTTCTCACCCTGGTGCTCGGCTATCTTTTCCGCCGCAGGCTGATCCCGCCGCTTCTCGAAAGCCTTTCTGCCCTGCTTGGCAAAAGCCGCGAGGCCCTCGACGGGGCAGAAAGGCTCAGTGAGCAAAGCGCCGCCGAGACCGCCGCGCTTTTAAGCCGTGCCGAGCAGCTGATCGCCTCGGCTACTGCGGCCGCCCTGCGTGCCGAGGAGGCCGCCGAGGCCATCCGCACGGGCGAGGCGGCACAAAAGACCCTGTCTCCTATCCTGCGCGAGCAGGTAAACCTTTTGTATGAGCTTCTGATCTCGGCGAACCTGCCGCAATATCAGAAGGATCGCATCGGGGCGGCACACGCCGCGGCCATGGCCCTGCTTGAGGAGGGCGGCCATGAATAAGCGGATGCTTGCCCGCTTGCTTGGCTATCTGTTTTCGGTTCTGCCGCCCGTCCTTCTGATCGTGGAGCAGTTTCCGATCCTTGCCGAAAGGGGGGGCGAGTTTATGCTTTCGGGGCTCGGGTTTCTGCTTCTCCTCGTGGCGGCGATCCCCCTGCGGCGCGGTCTGACCCACGCCCTGCGGCATTGGCTGAACACCCCCTCCGCCTTCACGGTTTGGGGGGCGGTGTGGCTCTTTACCGCCTGGTTTGGCCGCATTGCCGCCACAGTGGCCGACATCGCCCTGGTATCCATGCTTTCCTCCCTGATCGGTGCGGCCTTCTTCCGCCTTGCGGGAAGGGGGGATAGGCGTGAGTCATGACCCCTTTTTGGCCTTAGCCGACCGCCACAGTGCCCTGCATGCGGCGGCGGGGCGCACGCTTTCCGAGTACACGGGTGGCATTCTTTTGGCCGTTTGCCTTTCGCTGACGGCCGCCCTGCCCCTTGTGGTACTGCGTGTCAGCAATCCCTTTTCGGAGGAGTTTTTGTTCCGCACGGCCTACACCGTCCTCTCCTCCACCCTCTGCTATCTGCTCTTTCTCCCCGAGGGACGGCGGGCAGAAAAGCGGAAAGAGCACGCCTTCACCGAGGCCGAGGAGCGCCTGCATGCCCTCTCACTGACCGTGCGGGAGGGGCGGCTTTCAGCCTTTTGCGACTATTGCCGCCACCTTGGCGCGGCACTGACCGAAAGGCGGCGTGAGGAGCTTTGCTCGCGTGCCGCCCTGCTTTCCCCCCGCCGTGCCGCCCGTCTTCGTCGCCGTGCCGCGCGCATCCGGGTGCGCCCACCCTCCCCCGTACGCATTTTGTGCGGTGAGGGGCAGGGAGAGCCCGCCGATCTTGGCCGCCGCGTGCATCCGCGCACGACCGCCCTGGCGCTTTTGCGCCCTGTGGCCATCCTCTTAAGCTCGCTCCTCTTTTCCTCTGTCACCGTCCTTCCCGGCGGCACACCGACCGCCGCCACAGCCGTGCAGATCCTTTCCGGCCTCTTTGGCGTCACCATGGCCGCCTTTGCCGGGTACACCGCAGGCGGCGCCGCCGCCCGCGAGGAGCTACCCCGCCTTTGGCAACGTGTCATGCTTCTGACCGCCTTTTTGGAGGAGCCAAAGGCCGCCGAGTAATGGCGCACGTTCGATGAAGAGGCAACATCCCGTCCCGTGTCATTACCCCGCGGATTGGCGCGGAGAGGGTATTCTTTGCCTTTTACCCTCTCCGTCGGCTACGCCGCCACCTCTCCCAAAGGGTGAGCAAAGAGAAAACGCCACGGTGTGGCGTTTTCTCGAAGCGAAGTCCTCGCCACAAGGAGTTCCCGAAGCAATCTATGATTGCGACACAGAACGACTATGTGGCAGGACAGGGAGGCTTCCGTAGCCACGGCTTTCGCTACTCTATCTTTGCCACCGTGAGTAGCCGAGGTAGGGTTTACGTAGCCTTCCCCGGCGGGGGAAGGGGGACCGCTTGCGGTGGATGAGGCGTCCCGCAAGGAAGTATGAAGAGGTTTAATAAGAGCCTTTTAGCTTTCGTAGCCTTGTCTCCACCTCTTC
>JAGBZZ010000153.1 GCA_017652965.1 Clostridia bacterium
GTTATTATGAAATTTATGAAATAAAAAAAGAGACTGTGCACGGGCACAGTCTCTTTTTTGTTACTTCGCAAGCAGGCTCTTGTCCCACATCTCGGGGGCTTCGTAGCCGAGGAGGTTGACGATGGTGGCGGCAACGTTCGAAAGGCCGAAGCTGCCGTCATCGGCAACGAGGGTGCGCCCACCCTTGGGGTCGAAGAGAATGCAGGGGACGCGGTTGAGGGTGTGGCTGGTCTTGGACTTGGGTCTGCCGTCCTTGCCAAGCTTCAGCTCGCCCTTCTTGTCGACCTCGTACATCTCGTCGGCGTTGCCGTGGTCGGCCGTGATCAGCGCCACGCCGCCAAGCTTTTCCACCACAGTGAGGATGCGTGCCAGCTGGAGGTCAAGCGCCTCCATCGAGCATTCGGTAGCCAGGAAGTTGCCGGTATGGCCGACCATATCCCCGTTCGGGAAGTTGACGCGCAGGGTGCGGAACTTGCCGCTTTCCATCTCGGCGATCAGGCGGTCGGTGATCTCGGCGCACTTCATCCACGGGCGCTGCTCAAAGGGAACGACGTCCGAGGGGATCTCGATATAGCTTTCTAACTCCTCCGAGAACTTGCCCGAGCGGTTACCGTTCCAGAAATAGGTCACGTGGCCGTACTTCTGGGTCTCGGAGATGGCGAGCTGGCTGATGCCGGTGGCGGTCAGGTACTCACCCATCGTGTTGGTGATTTCGGGGGGATTGACAAGGAAGTGCGAGGGAATGTGCAGGTCGCCGTCGTACTCCAGCATACCGGCATAGAAGACGTCCGGCACGCGCACGCGGTCAAACTTATCAAACTCTTCACCCGCCTCAAAGGTCTTGGAGATCTCGATCGAGCGGTCACCGCGGAAGTTGTAGAACACCACACTGTCCCCGTCCTCGATCGTGCCGGCGGGCTTGCCGTCCTTCAGAATGACGAAGGGGGGCAGATCCTGGTCAATGACACCAAGCTCGGCACGGTAGGTGGTCACAGCCTCCTCGGCCGAGGCAAAGCCGCGCCCCTCACCCAAAACGTGGGTCTGCCAGCCGCGCTCTACCATCGACCAATCGGCCTCGTAACGGTCCATGGTGATCTTCATACGGCCACCGCCCGAGGCGATGCAGATGTCAAAATCGGGGGAAGCGAGCGAGGCAATGAAATCCTCAAAGGGCAGGATATAATCCAGCGCCGAGGTCTCGCCGACGTCACGCCCGTCGATCAGGATATGCAGGCGGACACGGCGCACGCCGTCAGCCTTGGCACGCACGATCAGCGCCTTCAGATGGTCGATGTGCGAGTGGACGTTGCCGTCCGAGAAAAGGCCGAGGAAGTGAAGCGTGCCGGTGCGGGACGTAAGGGTCTGCCAGGTGTCGGAGGCAAACAGCTTACCGTTTTCGATCGACTGCGAGACAAGCTTTGCGCCCTGCGCAAAGACCTGGCCGGCGCCAAGGGCGTTGTGCCCGACCTCGGAGTTGCCCATGTCGTCGTCGGACGGCAGGCCAACCGCAGTCCCGTGGGCGCGGAGCGAAACGGTGGGGCATTCGGCAAGAAGACGGTCAAGCGTCGGGGTATGGGCGGCGGCGATCGCATTGGCACCGCCGTTCGGCGCAAGACCGACACCGTCCATCACGATGGTGACAACAGGGCCGGAAACCGGAGTCAGAGTCTCGGATCTTTTGAGTGCTTGTACCATAATATTTTCCTTTCGGCCGACTCAGATGTCGGCATCCTTAATATATTTGTATCCGTTTGTCGATATGAAGCGCTTGCGCTCCTGCAGCTCGTCACCGAGGAGGGTGTCAAACATATAGGCGGTCGCCTCTGCCTCGGCAGGGGAAACGGCAATCAGGCGGCGCGTGGCGGGGTTCATGGTCGTTTGCCACATCATATCGGCGTTGTTTTCACCAAGACCCTTAGAGCGCTGGAGGGTATACTTGCGGTTGCCCAGCCCCTTGATGATCTCGGCCTTTTCGGTCTCGTTATAGGCAAAGTAAATGTCATCCCCCACCGTGATCTCAAAAAGCGGAGACTCGGCAATACAGATGCGCCCCTCACGGATCAGGGTCGGCAGGAGACGGTAGAAGAGGGTCAGAAGCAGGGTGCGGATCTGGAAGCCGTCCTCGTCGGCATCGGTACAGATGATGATGCGCCGCCAACGGAGGTTCTTCATATCAAACTTGACCATATCGCCCTTGACCTTACCCTCGATCTCCACCCCGCATCCGATCACGCGGAGCAGGTCGCAGATGATCTTGCTTTCAAAGATCTTGGCATAGGTGCTCTTCATGCAGTTCAGGGTCTTACCGCGCACCGGGATAATGGCCTGGTATTCGGCACTGCGCCCCTGCTTACAGGAGCCGAGAGCCGAGTCACCCTCCACGATATACAGCTCACGGATCTCGGGATCCTTCGAGCGGCAGTCCACAAACTTCTCCACGCGGTTGGCAAGGTCCATCGTCCCTGCGATCTTCTTCTTGATGTCCAGGCGGTTTTCCTCTGCCTTTTCGCGGCTGCGCTTGTTGGTCAGTGCTTGCGTGGCAAACACCATGGCCTCGTTCGGCCGTTCGGCAAAGTAGATCTCCAGCCGCTCCTTGATAAACTCGGTCAGTGCCTTGGCGATAAAGGTATTGTTGATCGCCTTCTTGGTCTGGTTTTCGTAGGAGGTCTGGGTGGAGGCGCTGTTGATGATCACCACGAGGCATTCCTCGATATCGTCAAAGGTGATCTTGGATTCGTTTTTGTTGTATTTCCCCTGGGCACGGATGTACTGATCCAGGGCGCCGGTAAAGCCAAGCTTCACCGCCTTGGAGGGGGCACCGCCGTACTCCAGATAGCTCGAGTTGTGATAATACTCGGTACGGGCGGTGGTATTCGAAAGGCAGAAGACGATGTCGGCCTTCAGCTTATATTCGGGCTTATCCTCGCGGTCACGGCCGCGGGTCTCAAGATGCCAAAGGACGGGCTGTGTCAGGGCGTTGCCCTCGGTAAAGCCGCCCACGTAGTCCATAAGGCCGTTCGGGAAGCAGTAGGAGGTTTCGCTGAAGCCGCCCTTTTCGTTCTCCACGCGAAGCACAAAGGTGATCCCGGCATTGACGACCGCCTGACGGTGCAGGGTGGTCTCGTAAAACTCAAGCGGGATGGCAATGTCGGTAAAGACCTCAAGGTCGGGCATCCAGCGGATCACCGTCCCGCGGCGCTTCTTATCGGCCGGGGTCAGCTCACGCACCGAAAGCTCACTGTCCGGCTCACCGCGCTTGAAGGAGATCTCGGAAAGGGTCGCACCGTTGTAGGAGGCCACCTTCATATAAGTGGAGGAATACTGGGTGGCGCAGGCACCAAGGCCGTTCAGCCCCAGCGAAAATTCGTAGGCCGCCCCATCGCCGTTGTTGTTATACTTACCGCCGGCGTACATCTCACAGAAGATCAGCTCCCAGTTATAGCGGCCTTCCTTCTCGTTCCAGCCCAGCGGAATGCCGCGCCCTGCGTCCTCTACCTCGATCGAGCGGTCGCGATATACCGTTACTAAGATCTTCTTACCGTGACCCTCGCGCGCCTCGTCCACCGAGTTGGCCAGGATCTCAAAAAAGGAATGCTCACATCCCTCCAGCCCATCCGAGCCGAAAATAACGGCAGGGCGCTTTCTTACACGTTCTGCCCCTTTTAAGGAGGTGATACTTTGGTCATTATACTCTGCGGGCGCTGTTGTTGCGGTTTTGGCCATGGCGGTTCCTTCCTTTTCTTCCTTCATCAAATATATAGTATACCAAAAATCCTGACTACTGTCAAGCGGCGATACGCGAGATTTCGCCATTATGCGAGAAATATTTCCCAAAAAAGCAAAAAAAGGCACGGATGCGTGTGCATCCGTGCTCTTTTTTCAGAAGATCAGTCGGCAAGAACGGTGATCTTGTTCTGGGTGATCTCGGTGATGAGGTCAATGAGCCAAGGAATGAAGCAAATGCCGGGGACAAAGCAAAGAATGCCGGCGATAAGGGTCACGACGTTCTTGGTCTCGACAAAACGGATGATGCGGTAGACGCCGCTGATAATAGCGCCAACGAAGATCTGAAGCAGGATCTTGGCGATCTTCGGCAGGGCCTCGTACTGGGCGGTGATGCTGTTGTTAGCCATGATGTATTTCCTCCAAAAAATTGAGATCAGGGATTACTGCAGGAACAGCTTCTTGAAGAGCAGGACCCAGATGAAGTCCAGCCAACCGAAGATGAAGCCACCGCCAACCGTGACGATGATGCAGATAACAAGGCGAAGAAGGCCGCCCTTCTTCAGGAACGTGCTCCATCTGACGACAAGCTCGGTGATCCAGTTAACAAAGGGGATAAGCAGGAGCAGGAGCTGAACGAGACGGCTTTGCTTGTTGAACCAAGTCATAGTGTAAAACCCTCCATGTAAAAAATTTGAAGTCCTTTTTTATCATATCATATTACGGAGTATTACACAATAGGTTTTGCCTATTTTTTCATCCGTTCATAATTTATTTACATTTCGGGGGGACTTCAAAAGCCGTAGACCTTTTCCTTGCAAAACTCGATCTCCTCGCCGTCCGGCCCCTTGACAAAGGCCACCTGCAGGGTGATGCGCTTGGGGGTGGAGTCAAGCGGCATATCCGAGGGCGGGATCAGCGAGACAGCCCCCGCCGCCATGGCCGCACGGTAGGCCTCCTCCACGTTTTCTACGGCAAAGGCCAGATGCAGCCACTTGCCGTTTTCACTGTATTCGTCCCCGCCCTTGGCAAAGATCTCAAATTTCGTGCCGTCGCCGATGTCGAGAAGTGCGATCCTCCCGCGCCCCTCGCCCCAGGTGACGTAAGGGGTAAAGCCGAGTGCGCGATAGAAGGAAAGTGAACGCTCAAAATCCCGCACTGCCAGCGCCGCATGGGCATAGCGGATGCCCTTGATGACCGTGTTTGCCATACCGTAGCTCCTTTGCATAAGTCAAAAATTGATCCCCTCTATTATAGCATACGGCGTGCCGCTTTGCAACAGTCCTTGAAAAATGCAAAGCTCTAAATGAGAAAAAAGTTTCAAAAAAGCCTTGACAGTGTCGGCGCGTTGTGTTATAATGACCCTACAAACGGGTTTTATGTCCCAAAAAGGAGGCTATCATGCGCACTAAGGACGAACAGCTCTTTACCGTGATCATGAATTATATTGATTCGTACACCGAGGAGAACGGATGCTCTCCCACCGTACGCGAAATTGCCGATGCCACCGAGATCAGCCGTTCCACCATGGGGCGCTACCTGCAGGATCTGATCGCGGGGGGGCGGGTCATGTCCTGCGGCCGCCGCAGCTACGTGACCGATACCGAGCGGCTGTCGCGCCGTGATTTTATCCGCGTGCCGATCCTTGGTGAGGTGGCCTGCGGTCTGCCTAAATTTGCGGAGGAGAATATTGAGGATTACGTCCAGCTTCCCGCCTCGCTCTTCGGCAGTGGGGATTTCTATATGCTCCGCGCCAACGGCTACTCGATGATCGACGTGGGCATCTCCAGCGGGGATTTTGTCCTGATCCGCCGTCAGAACACGGCCGAGCCCGGAGAGATCGTGGTGGCACTGGTAGAGGAGGAAGCGACCCTGAAGCGCTACTTCCCGGAGCCTGAGCGCCGCCGTATCCGCCTGCATCCCGAAAACCGCATCATGGACGATATCTATGTCTCCTCCTGCGAGATCCAGGGCATCGCCGTTAAGGTCTTGAAGGATCTTTGATGCGGGCATGGCAAAATTAAAAAGCAAGGTCTGGATCTGGGGGCATCCCGCAGGCTCGCTTGTCGGATGTGCCGCGATCCCGGAGGGAAACAGAACCGACCCCGTGGCGGGTATGAAGCAGCTGAACGCCGAAAACGTGTTTTGGATCCATTTCGGCAGGGGGGCGGAAAATCGCCGCGAAAGTGCCCTTGCCATGCAGGCCGCCTGTCAAAAATTCGGTTACCGTCTTATGCCTAACCGTGGCGTGGATCACGTTCTTTCCGAGCGGGCAGAGCATTCGCACCTTGCGGTGGCCGCCTATGACGATTTCTTTTGTGAGGAGTGGCCGCAAAACAACTATACGGCACACCCCGCCCCCGCCGTGCGGGAGGAGCGCCGCCGCTTGAACGCCGCAGGCGTTGAGCTTTGGTGTGTGCATTACGAAAGACATATCGAGCGCGATATTCGGGAATACCTCGATGCCTTTGACGGGTTTACCTTTTGGTTCTGGAGCCAGCAGTCGCCCGAAAAATACGAGGAGATCCTTTCGGAATTTGTGGCAAAAACGCCGGGCAAGCGCCGTATGCTGGGGGTATACCTCTATGATTTCGGCCGTAGCCGCCCTGCCGACCCCGCCCTTGTAGAGCGCGAGCTTGCACGCGCCAAGGAGCTGATCCTGGCCGGTACCATCGAGGGCTTTATCCTGCACACAAACGCGGTGGCCGACCTCGGCTACGAGGGATACGACCGCGCGGTTGCCTGGATGCAGGCGCATGGAGACGATGAGGTCTGACAAGGCCGAATAAAAAAGGACAGAGCAGCAAAACGCCGTCTCTGTCCTTTTCTTTACGGGTTGATCCAGCTGTAAAGCCACCACCCGGTTGGCTTTTTCTCAAATACCGCAACCGTGCAATTGGCGCAGGAGATGCGGTTTCTCGGAATGTGGATGCCCATCACCACCTCAAGGGCACAGTGCAAAAGCCCGGCGTGGGTAAAGGCCGCCACGTTCTCATAGGGGGAGGCCTCTATAAGCGAGAAAAAGGATCTTACCCGCTCGGCAAAGCTTTCGTGGTATTCACCGCCAAAATCGCCGTAGCCACGATCGGCAATGCGGTCGCGCATCTCCTCGGTCAGGGAGGAGAAGGGCTGTCCCGCAAAGCTGCCGACGTTTACCTCCCGCAAAAGGGGTGTCGTTTCGTAGCGGCAACCGGGGATCGCCTCCTCGGCGGTTCTCCCCGCGCGGCTAAGGTCACTGGCGTAGATCTTGTCAAAGCTTACCCTTTCAAGAATAGGCCTGACCCCACGGGCATCGACGATCCCCTTTTCGGTCAGGGGGACGTCCATCCAGCCCGTCCAGCATCCCGCCAGATTGGTCTCGCTTTCCCCATGGCGGATCATATACAGCTTCATAAAGACTCCTTTTTTTACGCTTCTGCCGTCTGGCAGATAACTTTTGAAAACAAAACCTTACATAATAGGGTCAACCGCAAAAGGGTACGCGCCGAGAAAGAACAAGCGCGGAGTCGCAGAGAACATACTCCTCGTTGGGGGCGACGGTTGCCGTGTAGGTCACGCCGTCCTTAGTAAGGCTTACGGTCTGCGCCTCGCTCTCCATGCCGACAAGCAGAAGGGGAGAAAGCGCAGCATCGCAGATCACGCGTACGCCGCCCGTAAAGGTGAATGCGGTCTTACCGTCCACCGTGACCGTGGCAAGGCCGCCCTTGCGGGTGAGGGTGTAATCGCTTCCGAAAAGGTGCTGGGTAAATACACTGTCGGCCTCCTTGGCGCCGTTTGAAAAGGTGAAGCGGTCGGCGGCGTAGTCCACACCCAGAAGATGCGTGACGTCCTCCAGTGCCGAAAGGATGGTCGGCCCGTAGCCGTTTACCCCCTCGGAATGCTCACCCGAGAAGGGGTCGTACTGCTGGGTAAAGATCTTCTCGCGGCAAAGGTTAGCCACCCACCGCCGTGCGATCAGGGTCAGCTCGGCATGGTGGCCGTAGCCGATAAGGGCATCGATGGCGCGCTGGTGGCACAGCCCTTGCACAGGGCCGCCCCAGGAGTTGTCACCCATGTCGCCCGCCTTGTTGGCGTCCACCGCCGCGCGGATCTTTGGGGTAAAGTTGTTGCGCACCTCGTCAAGGCAGAAGCAGGGATCGTTTGCCGCAATGTTCGGCAGCGGCAGGGGGGTATAGAACTCCTCGGGGTTCATCAGATGCCGTGCTACAAACTCATCGGCCATCTCCTGCGTGAGGATGCCGTGATACATGCACTTGAGGTTTTCCAGAGTCAGAACGTAGATCGGACGGTTGTTTCTGTCGCGGTCGTAGGCCGCCCCGCGCTCACTGTCCCACAGATACTCCGCAAAGCGGCGGCGCACCTCCTCGGCACGTGCACGCCAAAGATCCCCCTCGCCGTTTCCGAGAAGATCCGAGACCGTGGCAAGCACCGAGCGCTGCGAGTAAGAGTAGGCCATATACTCGGCCGATTCAAAGGGCAGATCCCCAAAGCCCACGGGGGCGCCCTCCCCCCTTGCCGCGCCGTTTTCGTGGGCGCTGACACCGCGGGAGAGAAGCTTTGTGTTGTTGTCGTCCCCCGTATCCCACACGCAAAAGGTCTCCAGGCATCCGTCTCCGTCGGTATCCCGATAGTTCCAAAGGTAGCTGTCAAAATCCCTAAGGGCGGTATAAAGAAGCGTAAGATAGCGCCGATCCTTGCCGATCAGATAATACATCCGAAGGGCGGAGCGCGAGAAAAAGTCGCCCTGCATCCAGTCGTGATGCGGGGTGACCCCGCGCCACGGATAGCTACAGGAGATCATACCGGGCATCTTGCCGTCGCGGCGCTGATACTTCATAAAGATCAGATGGTTGGCAAGGGCTACCGAGGCATCGCGTGAGGCGTACATCTCGCCCCCCATCGGCTGGGTCTCCAGCCACACCCCGTTGTACTTTGCCCCCTCCCGCAGGATGGGCAGACCGCCGAAGGTGTCGCGGTTTTCTATACAGATGCGCTCGCCCTCACGCCAAAGCTCGGCAAGGGCAGGGTCATCGGTCGTAAGGGTAACGCCCGTCTTTTCTACGGCATAGGCCGAAGGATGAAAAAGATCTATCATAGGAACCCCCGTTTTTTTAAAATACAGCCTCATTATAGCACACCTTCCTGCGTTTTGCAAGGAAAAGCAAACTTTTGCTTCTTGACAGCGGCAGGGGGAGGGGGGTATAATAGAGGAAATAACGTAAGGAGGGCTCTCCATGGAAAGCCGCGTCTTTTTTGCCCCGTGTGCCGATTACGGTGAGGCGACCGTCCGGGCGGCCTTTGACCGTCTTCTGCCCGAGGGGGCGCTTGATTTCGTGACCCCCGGGATGAAGGTGGCCGTCAAGGTCAATCTCGTCAGCGCGATGAAGCCCGAAAGCGCAGGGGTCACCCATCCCGCTCTGGTGTGTGAGCTTTGCCGCCGCCTTGTGGCGCGCGGGGCGGAGGTCACCGTGGGGGATAGCCCGGGTGGGCCCTATAATGCCGCCATGCTTTCTACCGTCTATCGGGTGTCGGGTATGGGCGCCGTAGAGTCGTCCGGCGCGCACCTCAACCGCAACTTCGGGCAGGAGGATATCGACTTTCCCGAGGCGCGCGAGGCCACCCGCTTTACCGCCACCGCCTGGCTGCGCGAGGCCGATGCCATCATCAACTTTGCCAAGCTGAAGACCCACGGCATGATGGGATACTCGGGCGCCGTCAAGAATCTTTTCGGCACGATCCCCGGGACGCTGAAGCTGGAATACCACTTCAGCCATCCGGATGCTACGCGCTTTGCCGATATGCTGGTGGATCTCAACGAATTCTGGAAATGCCGCCTCTCCTTTGTGGATGCCGTGATAGGCATGGAGGGCAACGGTCCGACGGCCGGTGTGCCGCGTGCGGTCGGCGTGCTTCTGGCCTCCCCCTCACCCTACGCCCTGGATGCCGTTGCGGCCGCCCTTATGGGGCTGGATGCTGGCCGCGTGCCGACCGTGCAAGCCGCCGCCGCCCGCGGCCTTGGGCCGGCCGATGCGACGCTTTGCGAGGTTGACCCTGCGGTGTGGGATTACCGCGTGCCCGACTTCAAGCTGATCGAGACGGGGTCGGTGGATGAGTTCCAGCATCTTCTGCCCGGGTGGCTCGGCCGTCTTGCCGGGGGGCTGGCACCCCGCCTTCTGACCTCCCGCCCTGCCGTGAAAGGGGGGGAGTGCATCGGATGCGAGAAATGCAAAAACGTCTGCCCCGCGCACGCCATCACCATGAAGAAAAAGCGCCCGGTTATCGACCGGAGCGCCTGCATCCGTTGCTTTTGCTGTCAGGAGTTTTGCCCTGTCGGCGCTATGAAGGTCAAGCGCCCACCCGTGGCCAAGCTTCTGAACCATAAGAAAAGTAAGAAAAAATAAGCATAAAAGGAGATACCCTGCGATGGGATATCTCCTTTTTGATTTTTCGGAAATCAAATAAGCGTCATAAGAAGCCCCGTCAGATACACTGCCGCGCTGGCGCCAAGCGCCACCGTGAGAAGCGAACGGCGGAAAAATGCCAGAAGGATCGCCGCCACAAGCCCTGCGGCCGCCGTGATCATACTCCCCGTGGAGGAAAAGACCGACGGGATGACCATGGCCGAAAGGACACAGTAGGGCAGATAGTAAAGGACACTGCGCACGTAGCGCGAGGTGATCTTTTTCCGAAAGAGGACGAAGGGCGCCATGCGGATGAGGTAGGTCACCCCTGCCATCGTCAGAATATATCCGATGATCGTAAGCGTGATCGTCATGCCGATGCCTCCTCCTCTTCTTTTTGGTCATCCTCCGCAATCGGAAAGATCACGGCGGCCACGGCCGCGGCGGCCACGGCCGAGATGATGATGGAAAAGCCCGAGGTCACAAAGGAGAAGAGCGGGAGATAGGCCAGAAGACAGCTGATGCAAATGGCGATCAGTACCCCCACTGCAACCCCGCGGTCACGCTTGGCGGGCGGTACAACGATAGCCACAAACATTCCGTAAATGGCAATGCCAAGGGCACTGCGCACGTCGTTTGGCAGGATGTTTCCCGCAATCGCACCGAGAAGCGTGCCAAGCGTCCACCCCAGCAGGGGGAAGAGGATCAGCCCGTACATGTAGCGGGGCAGAAGCGGCTCCTTTTGCGAGGCGGCCACCCCAAAGATCTCGTCGGTAATGCCAAAGGCGGCAAGCAGACGGTGCCGCAGGGTAAAGGCGGGGGAAAGACGCTGCGAAAGCGAAAGCGACATGAGAAAATAGCGGATATTGATGATGAACTGGGTCATCACCATTTCAAGGAAGGGGCCGGCACCAAGGATGATCCCAAGCCCGGCCATTTGCCCGGCCGAGGTGAGGTTGGTAAGCGAGATGAGAACGGCCGAAAGCGGGGAAAGCCCGCCGACAACCGCCGCAATGCCAAAGCTGAAGGAGACGGAAAGATAGCCAAGCGCAATGGGAATTCCGTCAAACAGCCCTCGCTTCAGGGGGCTGCCCTGTAATTGTTTCATAGGTAGCCTCCTTTTTTGGTGCTTCAGAGGCAAAGCGAGCCGAGCATGATGATCAGCGGCATCGTAACGACCGAGACGATCGTGGAGATCGTGACAACACGGCTGGTGTAGACGGGGTCACAGTCATACTTTTCGGCAAACATGGTGGCCGAGGTAGCCGCAGGCGTTGCCGCCAGGAGAAGCGTGACGGTGTTGACCGTCTCGCCAAGCTTCAGGCCGCAGATCGAAAGCACCCAAAGCACAAGAAGCACAGAAAGCGGCAGGATCAGGTGGCGCAGGGCAAGGAAAAGATAGAGGTGCTTATCGCGGAAGGCACCGCGGAAGGTCATGCCCACCATGCGCAGACCGATAACGACCATCGAAAGGGGAGCCACCAGGTTCTTCAGCATTTCAAGACAGCTGATAACAAGGGGCGGGATGTAGGAGCTTACACCAAGCCCCAGCACAAGAAGGCCGACCGCCGCCGCCAGCATGACCGGGTGCAGGATCACCTTCATGGGGGAGATGGGATGCTTCGGCTTGATCTCGCCGTCGGGGGTACCGTCCCCGTCCTCGTCCCGCCGTGCGGTGCAGAAGTAGACACCCAGCGTCCAGAGGAAGAGGTTAAAGGAGATGTTGTAGATCGAGGCGTAAATGGTGGCCTCCGCGCCCAAAAGAACGCTGACAAGCGGGATGCCCATAAAGGCGGCATTCGAAAACACCGTCGCCAGGCGAAGCATGCGGCGCTTGTAGTCCTCAGCCGTACGGAAGAAGGTGAGGGCGGCCACGGCAAAGATGCCGTGTGCCAGAAGAGAGAGGATCAGCACCCAAAGGGCGTTCCACCAGATATCGCTTGTCCCCTCATAGCTGATGTAGGCATAGGCGATCAGCGAGGGCTGGGCGATGTACAGCACAAGGTTAGAGATGCCTTTGCCAAAGCCCTCCTGTACAAGACCGGTCTTTTTCAGTAAGTAGCCAGGCACCATCATCACAAAAAGGATGATGACCTGGGTGATCAAGGGGAAAATAATGTCCATAATAACCTTCCAAGTAGAAATAACGTAGAAGATTGTAACACAAAGTCGGAAGAATGTCAAGCGCTCGGCAAGGAAAAGAAGAGAAAAGCCGTCGGTATTTTTATTTTATAAAAAAGAGAAGGACCCCCCGCCCCGGGTGGGGTGGGAGATCCTCGCGATAGGGTGGATCTTCTTTAAATGCTGTCGATGAAATCCTTCAGCGCCTTCTGCAGGGTCTGCGGGTCGCAGTTGCCGCGCAGCTCCTTCATACAACGGCCAAAGAAGGCCATCAGAACCTTCTCGCGCCCACCCTTGTAGTCGGCAACCGACTTCGGGTCGGAAAGGACAACCTTCTTGACAACCTCGTCAAGGAGGCCGGTGTCGTTCGA
>JAGBZZ010000154.1 GCA_017652965.1 Clostridia bacterium
AAAGGAAGACAAGCAGGGCAAGCGTTAAAAATCCGAGGATCAGATAGCGCCCATATTCAATGAGAAAGTCCGACAGATCGTAAACGAACTTGGTAAAGCCCGTGATCTCAACATCAAGGTCGGCCAGCGCATCCTTGAAGGTCGGGATCACGAAGGCCAGCATCAGGGCAACGATGCCGACCGTCATTGCCATAAGGAACATCGGGTAGATCAGGGCACTGCGCGCCTTGCGCTTGATGGCGGCATCGGTCTCGTAATAGTCGGCCAGGGCAACAAAAACGGTATCAAGCCGTCCGCTCGCTTCACCGACACGCACCATGCTGCGGAAGAAGTTCGGGAAGGACTTTTTGTGCTTGTCGAACGCCTCGGAGAGCATCATGCCCGCCTTGACATCGTCATACACCACCGAAAGGATCGAGCGGAAGTAGCCAGAATAGCTTTGCTTTTTAAGGGTTTCGAGGCAGTCGGGCACCGGGATACCCGCCGTGATCATGATGGAGATATGGCGGCAAAAGCCGGTCAGATCGCGCATCGAGACCTTGCCGGTCCCCATTGTAAAGAAGGCTGAGGGAGTGCCTTCCTTGTGGAGCTTTGCGGATTGCAGATAGAGGTTGTTCTTGGCGAGCGCCGCGGCAAGCTCCTGCTCGTCCTCGGCGATAAACATCCCCTTTACGCGTTGGCGCTGGGCGTTAAGTGCCACATAGCGGTATGTTGGCATAATGTACTCCTTTCACCTCACAGGAGGCCGAGATAGGCATTGATGAATGGCGCACCGAGATACAGCGCCAGCAGAAATCCGACCGCAAGAAACGGGCCGAAGGGATATTCACGGTCGCGTTCGGCGTGCGTGCGACGGGACAGGATCGAAAGGACGATCGCCGCCGACACCGAGGATAGGATCAGACCGAGGAGCAGGCGCTCCCAGCCCAAGAGGAGCCCCGCCGCCGCGGCGAGCTTGATGTCGCCACCGCCAAGGGCATCCTTCCCGAAGCCGTAATAAAAGAGGGCATACACCCCGTAGAAGAAGAAAAATCCGACACAGAGGCCGATCAGATGGGATTGCCACCCGTAGTCGGGATCGAAAAAGACGGCAAGCACACCGAGGGCAAGGAGCGCGAGATTCAGGCTGTCGGGGATCAGCATATGCGCAAGGTCGATAAAGAAGATCGAGATCATGACCGAGGCGCAAAGCGCGACCACGCAGGCAAAGACAAGGCCGCGGTCATAAAAGAGATGAACGGCGAAAAGCCATAGGATCATGTTCAAAAGCTCAACGATCGTATAGCGCGGCGAGATCGGAGCGCGGCAGGCGCGGCAACGTCCACGCAGGAGAAGGTAGGAAAGGACAGGGATATTGTCGCTTGCCTTCAGACGGTAACCGCACCTCGGGCAATGAGAAGCGGGCTTGGCAAGGCTCATCCCAAGCGGCAAGCGGTAGATTACCACATTGAGAAAGCTACCGACGCAGAGCCCGTATATCCCACCGAGGATATACGCGATCAGCTTGTAGTATTCCATACCCGTTCCTTTCTTTTTGTAAATAAAACTATGCAGTAATTGCGGGGTTACAGTAGGAGCCTGTCACGAATGGCGTTGTCGATGTTTTTGCAGACCACATCAAAT
>JAGBZZ010000155.1 GCA_017652965.1 Clostridia bacterium
ATCATGCGGGGAAAGAAAACGACCGGTCAGGAAACCGGTCGTTTTTTGTTGTCAGGCGTTGCCCTCGGTCGCATCCGCGGGCTTTTCCTCGTCCTCGGGAATAGGCTGGGTAAAGTCGTCACAGTCGATCGGCTCGCGGAGAAGCCAAGCGCCGTTCGTGAAGTCAGGGAAGGCAACGGGGGCGCTGCCAAGCGCCAGCGACTCGGCCGAGAGGGCGGTGATGCACATCCAGGTCGCGGTGTCGTAAACGTCGAAGGTCAGGTTCTTGTCGCCACGGGCGAGGTGCTCAAAGTAGTCGGCACAGCAGAAGCCGTCCATACCGCCGTGACCGCCCTTGACGTTTTCGGCGTTCTCGGGGCGCCACATAGGCGAGAGGTACTTCTCAAACTGCGTGGCGTTCCTCGCGTTGCCGGCGGGGCTGCCATCGTGATCCGAGATACCGTCGATAAAGATGGAGTCGCTGTTCCCCTCGTACATACCGCGGGTACCCTGCACGGTGAAGCGGCGGGAATAGAAGCGGGGGAGGGAGGTGTCAAGCGTCAGGGTGATGCTTTCGCCGCCGGCGCACTTGATGAGGGTGGTCACCACATCGCCCTGGGCGAAGTCACGCCCACGGAGGTTCGTGTCGTCCGGGCGGAAGCGGTCGACATAGTCCTCCATACCGAAGGAGGCGGAGGCCATACTCACGAGCGAGAGCGGGCGGTTGCCGCGGTTGATGCCGATGATCTTGGCGATCGGGCCGAAGTCGTGGGTCGGATAGTTGTGGGAATTGACGTTCAGATAGTTACGCAGGCGATAGGAGCGGCGCTTCACACCGTCGGTAAGGCTCGCGCGCAGGTCGTGACAGTAGCCGCCCTCACAGTGGACGATCTTACCGAGAATGCCGCGCTTTGCCATGTTGGCGATCATCAGCTCGCGCTTGCCGTAGCAGCAGTTTTCAAGAATGGTGACGGGAATCCCGGTCTCCTCGCTCACATGGACGAGGTCCCAGCACTGCTGGACCGAGTAGGCACCGCCTACCTCAAGGGCGACCCACTTGCCGGCCTTCATGGTCTTGATGGCGAGCGGAATGTGCGACTCCCAGCCGGTCAGGATCATCACGGCCTCGACCGACTCCATCTTGAGGATATCGTCGAAGTTCTGGGTCTCGATGGGGCGATACCCCTGGTTTTTCTCAATGGCATCGGCCGTCGACTTCACGCGGTCCTCGTAGAGGTCGCACACGGCGTCAATGTGTACCCCCTCCATGCTTGCCATAAAGATCGTGTGGTAACCGCCGCGGGCGCCAAGGCCAACGCAGGCGATATGAACGGTTCTTTCCATAGTTATGCCTCCAAAAAGTTTTAAGGGTCACCCTTACTATAAAACAAATCGGGAGGATTGTCAATAAGATATCAAAATTTTGTATAACGGGGTCAAACTTTTGTATAGCGGGGTCAAATTTTTCTTTGAGAAAGGAAAAAACGCGCCCGCGGGCGCGTTTTTTCTCGTGTAGTTATGCGTTTTCTCCTTCGGGCTTCTCCTCCTTCTTTACGATGGGCTGCGAGAAATCGTCGCAGTCGGCAGGACCGCGCTGGATCCAGGCGCCGTTCGTAAAGTCGGGGAAGGCCACCGCCTGCCCCGTCGCCAGCGATTCGGCCGAGAGGGCGGTGATGCACATCCAGGTGGCGGTGTCATACACGTCGATCGGGACGTTCTTGTCTTTGCGGGCAAGGCAGTCAAGGAAATCACGGAAGCAGAAGTTGTCGATGCCGCCGTGACCGCCCGTAACGTTCTCGCGGTTCTCGGGCCGCCAAAGGGGAGTGACGTACTCCTCGTAGTCCCGGATATTGTTCTGATGCTGGGTGATCATATCCTGATGGTTCATTCCGGCATCGTCAAAATGGACCGAGTTGCTGTTCTCCTCGTACATACCGCGAGTTCCCTGCACGGTGAAATTGCGAGAGTAGAAGCGGGGCAGAGAGGTATCGAGCGTCAGCGTGACCGACTCGCCGCCGGCACACTTGATAAGGGTGGTGACGACGTCCCCAAGGTTGAAGTCGACCCCCTTGAGGTTTTCGTCATCCGGACGGTATCTTGCCACGTAATCCTCGACACCGAAGGAGCCGGAGGCCATGCTGTAAAGGGTCAGCGGGCGGTTGCCGCGGTTGATACCGATGATCTTGGCGATCGGGCCGAAGTCGTGCGTCGGATAGTTGTGCGAGTTGACGTTAAGATAGTTGCGGAGGCGGTAATGGCGATTCTCCACGCCTGCGGCGACGCTGCGGCGCAGGTCGTGGCGGTAGCCGCCCTCGCAGTGGACGACCTTACCGAAAAGACCGTGCCGCGCCATATTGGTGATCATCAGCTCACGCTGGCAATAGCAGCAGTTTTC
>JAGBZZ010000016.1 GCA_017652965.1 Clostridia bacterium
ATGATCTCCTGGCCGCGCGCATCCCCGGTAGGAATACGGGTCTCCCATCCGACGATCCAGGTCTTCGGATCCATACCCGCCTTGGTGGCACGCTCGATCCACGGCCAGTAAAGGAGGCAGGAGGTCGAGGTGACCGTACCGGTATCGTACACGTACTCAAAGTACAGAAGATCCTTGATATCCCCCGTATCGTTGGGGTAGCGGGCAAGGGTATACTCCTCTTCCCCGACGTACAGTCTCGGCGGGCCGGAGGCCTTGGTGATATCGGCAAAATCCTCGGAGGTCAGGCCGTGCTCGGCAAGGACGGTATACATGACCTCATCGCGCGTGGCCTCGGGCAGGCGCTCATAGATGCCGACGTTATCGGCGGGGTCTACGTAGTGCCAAAGATCAAGGTCGGTCGAGATGTTGGTGTTGGCCGTCAGGGTCACGTCGGCATCCTCATAGGCCTTGATAAAGAGGGGGGACATCGCCGTACCCGAATGCTTGCTGTTGAACAAAACAGGGGTATCGATCCGATAGCTGCCCTCCATCATCCAGATGACACCGCCGCCGCGGAACTCCATGGCGGTTGCGGCTCTCCTCAGGGTCGCAAAGGGGGCATCCTTCGTACCGGGGTTATCGTCATCACCCGTAGGCGAGACGTAAACCTGCACACGCTCGGAAAGCGGATACAGGGCAAGATCCACGCGGGAAAGCACCGTGACCTCATCGGGCATGGCATCCTTGGCCAGGTGGAAACGGGCAAGCACGGCGTCGGTCGTCATGTTCACATCGTACTGACCTGCGGCAGAGAGGATCCCCTCCGGCAGATTCAGCGAGAACAGGAGGATCTCGTCGTTTTCGACGGCAGTGCGGGTGGGCACCACGTCGGTCACCGTACCCATAAGGTACTCCGTGGCAAAGGCCATGACCGCACGGATGGCCGCATATTCGCCGGTGCCGTACAGTGCCACCTTCGTGCCGACACCGTCCACCACGTAGAAATTCCCATCCAAGGGGGCGGACGTGGCCGCACGGCCGGTATCGCCGATCAGGATCTCATGAGCGGTCTCGGTCTCCTCTACAGTACGGATCGGCAGATAGTAGCCGGTCAGATTGCAGATACGGTCACGCAGGTAATAGGCGATGGGGGCGTTGTCCTTGTCACGCACGATCGTATACTCGGAAACCGGCGTACCGAAAATGGTCAGGTCGGCTACGGGATACTGCATGGCATAGTGATACCCGCCATCGGCATAGAACAGCCCATCTGCGCTGAGAAGGCTCTCGGCGGCGAATTCCATCGCCGAGATCAAGGCCTCATCCCCCGCGGCCTGCAGGGCAAGACGCCCGTTTTCAAAGGCTACGTAGAAATCGTAATACCGCAGAGAGGAGGAGGCGCGGCTCTCGGCACGGTTGGTAAGGCCGAGAAGGATCTCCTTGGTATCGGTGGGGACGGCAGTGCCGACCGCCACACGGTCCGAGGCAAGAGGCAGGGTGACGCCGGTCTTCTCCGCGATGGCATCGCGCAGGGCGGCGGCGGCCGCAAGCACCTCGTCGGTGGCTGCATCGGGATACACGATGGTGTACTCCGAAAGCCCCTCGATCACCTTAAGCGAAAGAGAGGGATCGCCTTCGGGCGGGATGGGTCCCGGTGCATCGGGGGCGGTGGTAACGGGCGCCGTGGTGCCTGCGGTCGTGCCGTCTCCGTTACCGCCACAGGCGGTAAAGAGGGGAAGAACCATCAGGATCACCAGAAGCAGCGCAACAAAACTTCTTGCTTTCATGGGCGTTTTCCTTTCGTTTTTGAAAAGTGAATGCCGGTGTTTATTTTTTTAAATTTTATCGTTCATCAGGGAAGCTCATCGATCTTGACGGGACGGCCGAGCTTCGAGGACATCACGGCCATATCGCCGATCGCCAGCGAGTAGAAGCCCTCGATCGAGGGGGCAACGTGGGCAAGGTCATCGTTCGGGTTGGGGGCGCGGAAGATATCGTCACGCATCACGTCGTCGGCACCGCCGTGCGCACCGACGCCAAACCCGGTGAGAATGATCTGCTCCTCCCCGCCGGCGGGCAGAACACGGATCACGATATTGCCTGCCTTATCACCCGACACGTTTGCGCCGGTGGTGGCAACCTCCTCGGCAAAGGTGGTGCCGCGCTTGGAATAAGCACGCGGGCCGGAGCCAAAGTACTCAAACTCCAGCGTCCCCTTCGTACCAATGATGCGGATACGCGGCCCCTCCTCTGGGGCATAGGCCACCAGCGAGTAGTTCATGGTCACGCCGTCCTCGTACTTCACGAGAAGCGCCATGCGGTCGAAGATATCGATATCCTCGGCAAACACACAGCCGTCACGGTTGTAGCCCGACTCCTCGCGCAGGTCATAGTAGATGCTCTTATCAAAGGCGCTCTTGGTGATATCGTAGTAGAAGGGGCACTCGGCGGTGTGGGCACAGTCATGGCAGGCTTTTCCGCGATAGGGCCCGTTCTTCCCATAGAACTCCAGCGTGCAATCGGCATAGACCGAGACAGGCTTTTTGCCGCCCATGATCCAGTTGATGGCATCAAAATGGTGGGTGGATTTATGAATGAGAAGGCTTGTGGTGTTATCAAGGTATCTGTGCCAACGGCGGAAGTAGTCTGCCCCGTGGCGGCGGTCAAGCAGCCACTGGAAGTCCACGTGCTTCACCTCACCGATCGCACCGCTCATCACCACGCGCTTGACGTCCTCGATGGGCTTCATGTAGCGCATATTGAAGGTCACACGCACCTTGTGGCCGGTACGCTTTTCGGCCTCCATGATGGCCAGCGCCTTTTCGCGGGTGTTGGTCATGGGCTTTTCGGAAACTACGTCGTAGCCCGCCTCAAGAGAGCGGATGATATACTCGTGATGGTCGCAGTCCTTGGTGGTCACGATCACGAAATCCGGCTTCACGGTATCCAGCATGACGTCGAAATCGTCGTATACCGGAATATTGCCGTACATCTCGCTGATCACCTTGGCACGGGAGGGCACGGCATCGTAAATACCGCACATCTCGCAAACGTCCGAAAGATGCCCCTTGGCGATCGGCGCCACGTAGCTGTGCGTGCCGCGGCCGCCAACGCCAACAATTACACACTTTTTCTTATCCATGGTTATGCTCCTTTATGCTCTGTTGAAAAAATTCAAAACGGTATCGGATGGTTCAGTCCAAAAGCTCGTCGATCCCGACGGGGCGCCCGGCCTTCACGGAGGCAACCGCCATATCGCCGATCGCCAGTGAATAGTAGCCGTCGATCGAGGGCGCTACGTGCCCGAGGTCATCGTTCGGGTTCGGGGCGCGGAAGATATCGTCCCGCATCGCAACGTCGGCACCGCCATGCTCGCCTGCCTTGGTAAAGCCGGTCAGAACGACCTGCTCCTCACCGCCGGCGGGCAGAATGCGGATGGCAATGGTCCCCGTCGCATCCCCGCCCACCTTGGCACCCGAGGCCGCAACCTCATCGGCAAAGGTGGTACCGCGCTTGGTATGGGCGCGGGGGCCGGAGGCGTAATACTCCATCTCCACCGTCCCCTTGGTTCCGACAAAGCGGAAGCGAGGCCCCTCCTCGTCTGCGTAGGTGACGAGCGAATAGTTCATGGTCACGCCGCCCTCATAGCGGACGAGAAGCGACATGCGGTCAAAGATATCGATATCCTCGGCGAAGACACAGCCGTCACGGTTGTAGTGCGATTCGGGATAGACATCGTGATAATACAGCTTGTAGTTGATGTTTTCCTTGGAAAGGATATCCCAGAAGAAGGGACACTCGGCAGTATGCGCACAGTCGTGGCAGGAGGCGCCGCGATAGGGGCCGCATTTGCCGTAGAAATCCAGCGTACAGTCGGCATAGACAGACACCGGCCGCTTGCCAAGCACCCAGTTGATCACGTCAAAGTGATGGGTGGATTTGTGGACGAGAAGGCTTGTGGTGTTTTTCATGTACCGATGCCAACGGCGGTAGTAGTCCGCCCCGTGGTCACGGTCAAGCAGCCACTGAAAGTCGACGTGCTTCACCTCGCCGATCACCCCGCTGCGGATCACGCGCTTCAGATCCTCAAAGGGCTTCATGTAGCGCATATTGAAGATGACGCGCACCTTGTGGCCGCTCCTCTTCTCTGCCTCCATAATAGCCAGCGCCTTTTTGCGGGTGTTGGTCAGGGGCTTTTCGGAGATCACGTCATAGCCCTTGTCCAGGGCGCGGATGATATACTCATGATGGTTAGAGTCGATCGTGGTGACCAGGACGAAATCCGGCCGCACGGTATCCAGCATAGTATCAAAATCGTCAAAGATGGGAAAATCGGCAGCCAAGCGCGTGCGCATATTGCGGGCACGCGAGGGCACGATGTCATACACGCCGCAAAGCTCACAGATATCCGAGAGGTGCCCCCTCACGATATGCTGCATATAGCTCCAAAGCCCACGGACACCGGTGCCGACCACGACAACCTTCTTCTTTCCCATGGTTCTTCTCCTTATTTCATGTACTTGGCAAGCCCGCGGATCCGCGTGGTGTATACGACACTGTGATCGTAGTACGGATCGGCAAAGAAGGAGGAAACCGTCAGCTCCTCCACCGTGCGCAGGTGGCTGCCCGGCAGCTTGACAGCGGCAAGCCGCGCCCAGATGCAGGCCTCACGCGCCGCTAAGATCTCGGGGGCAGTATCCCCAAGCTCGGCCGCGATCACCTCGCAGGTTGCCACGATCTCACGGGCAAGCATCGCACAAAGCGAGTCGCCTAGGAAGGTGAGATCCGATTCAGCCTTGAAGTCCATCGTCAGCGACGTGGCCGCAGGCTGATATTTTTTCGGTCTTGCCGCGCCGCGCCCGGTCAGATTGACCACAAGCACGGTACGCCCGGCCGCAAGAAGTGCCGTAATTTCCTTTTCGTAGCGCTCCGCCTCGCTAAGGCCGTGCGGCAGCACCACCACCGTAACCGGCTGCTTTTCACCCGGCTGCTCGGTAAGGAGGAGGCCAAAGATCGGCAGATTTTTGCCGACCAGCCACGCCACGTGGCTGACGCGCCCGTCGGCGCTTTGCGAGTAGTAGCGGAAATTCTTGACCGATGCGGGGGCAGAATAGACCGAAAGACGGCGAAGAAGCCCGTCTGCACGGATATCCGCACCGGCGCGGTAGGTGTTTTTCATCATTTCCTGCGCCTCGCGCCACATCGGCCAGGCATCCGGCAGATCCCAAACGACCTGTCCGTTTTCGGTGGCAAACAGTGCGCTCTCCTCAAGGACAGGCACATTATCGATCGCCACCTCGCGTGCCGGCAGACCGAAGACCTCGGCAAAGAAGCTGCCGGCGGCCTTGGCTAAGGGCAGGGTGTACTTGTGCGTACTGCGATCCACCGCCAGGCGGAGCCCCTCGGGCTTGCCCATAAGGCGATAGCACTCACGCCCGTATTCGTAGATCTCCTGTGTCCCGTCCAGGGGGAAGGAGTCGGCATCTACCGCCAGGATAAGATAAGGCTTCGGGCAGAAGCAGGCGATCAGCTCGTGATGGTCAAAGCCGTCGGCCATCGTGCCCGGCCACATCTGCTCAATATCCTGCAGCTGGCCGCCAACCGAGATCGCGTCCCGCGTGGATAAGAAGGTGCCGGGGGCGGCCGCGGCGATACGGGGATCCATCACGGCCAGCACGCTTGTCATCGTACCGCCGCCGGAGGAGCCGGTGGCACCGATGCGCATCGGGTCGACATCCGGGCGGCTGATAAGATAATCCACCGCACGCATGGCGTCCGAAAGGAAGTAGGCAGAGGGGGTACGCCCCGCCAGATACAAGAGAGTACCAAACTGATCGTGATCGGCCACAGCACCCGGGATGCGGGGCTTTTCCTCCCCGCGCTCCCAGTAATTGAGGCGCTCACCCTGCCCGGGCGGATCCATCAGCATGACGATCATGCCGTGTGCCGCGATCGTCCTGGCGACCTGCTGATACTGCGGGTGCGCCTTGCCGTTGGCCGCATGACCGGGCTGGAAAAGGACGGCGGGGGCGGGCTTGACAAGATCACGGGGGATATACACCGAGGCGGTAACGTAGATATGGGGGCGGGAGGTGAAGATCACCTTCTCGATCCGCATGTCCTCTTCCTCGATCACCCCGGTCACGCGCGCCTCCAGCGCGGTGGCGGAATTGTAGGGCATCGGCCCAAGCGAGGCGGTAAACGCATCCCGCATAGCGGCAATGCGCCGCTCCAGCTCGCGCTTATTGCCAACCCGCCGTGCGGCGGCATTGGCCTCCACGGCGACCGCCGTGCGGCGGTCGATGTGGCGATGCTGCTGATCGGTGACCGAAACGATCCCCGGCAGATGTGCGGCATAAGAATCAAGCTTCATGATAGTTCCTCCCGTCAGGGATCAATAAGCGATATCGATGATCTTGGCCGAGGAATCGGCGTCGGCATACAGGATGAAGTTCTCGTGCTCCTTCAGAAGGGTCGAGGGAACCATCGGGGTGGTGCCCTTGGTCTTCACGGTCTTCTCTACGGCATCGGCCTTCACGGCGTAGGGCACGCAGGAAACGATGACCTTGCACTGCATGATCTGGTAGGGGGTCATGGAAACGGCCTGCTTCGGCACGTCGTCGATGGTGGCGAACCAGCCCTCACCCATCTGCTGGCGCTTGCAGCGCTCGTCAAGGTTGACGATGATGTAGGCCTCGCGGGTCGAGAAGTCTGCCGGCGGGTCGTTGAAGGCGATATGGGTGTTCTCACCGATGCCGATAAGGCCGATGTCGATCTCATCCTCACGCAGCTTGG
The DNA here is from genome assembly GCA_017652965.1 of Clostridia bacterium. Next base: position 6,778 of record JAGBZZ010000016.1, read on the forward strand.
CGGTCAGGGCGGCGATCCCCTCGGGCGTGCCGTCCACAAAGTTCACCGAGCGCAGGGGGGTGGGAAGCAGGTCAACAAAGCGCTCCTGCAGATACTTGCGGAAGCTGGCGGGGTGGGTGATGGGCAGAGCGACGTACTCGTCGAGGTGGAACATATCCACCTTCGTCCAATCCACGTCCTCGGTCACAAGCGACTTGATGGTATCAAACTGCGAGGCACCGGTCGAAAGCACGATACGGGCATAGCCCTTCTTTGCGATGGCGGCACGCAGGATCTCTGCGGTATAGGCGGCGGCACTCTTGCCAAGGTCCTCTTTGGTTCTGCAAATACGAATTTCCATGATGATTTCCTTTCTGATAAAAGCGTTTGGTTTTATTTGTTGTTTTTAAAGGACTGGGGGGATCGGGGGATCAGAATTTCACGACGCGGCCGCCAACCATGACGGTATCCACGACGATATCCTCACCGAAGAAAACAAGGTCGGCATCATAGCCCGCAAGAAGCGAGCCCTTGCCGCGAAGACCCAGGAACTCGGCCGGGTTCTTGGTGATCATACGCACGGCCGTCGGCAGGTCGCGCCCGCCAACCGTCACAAGGGTCTTGACGATACGGTCGGTCGTGCAGATGCTGCCCGCAAAGCAGGTGCGGTCAGCCATCTTGCAAACGCCGTCCTCGATCACGTGGTAGGACTTGGCGGGGGGCGCCCCCTCGGGCAGGAGTGCCTCGGCGATCGCATCGGTGATGGCCATGATGCGCTTGTTGTCCTTCAGCTTCAGCACCATTTCGAGAAGCGGAGAGGGGACGTGACAGCCGTCGGCGATCAGCTCTACCCACATATCCTCAAGGATATATCCTGCCTCCAGGACGCCCGCAACGCGGAAGCCCGAGCGACGGGTGATGGAGGACATCGAGGAATAGAAGTGGGTCATGCAACGCGCGCCGTGTGCGTACGCACGCATCACGTCGTCATAGGTGCCGTCGGTGTGGCCGATGCAGGGGAAGATGCCGTTTTTCACCAGGGTATCGCAAAACTCCTCGCATCCCTCAAGCTCGGGCGCAAAGCTCCACTTCAGGATGCCGCCCTCGGCACGGGAGATCAGCTCACGGTATTCGGCAGGGCGGGGGGGATAGATGAACTCGGGCGGCTGGGCGCCTGCCTGCTTCAAGGAGAAGTAGGGGCCCTCAAGATGCATACCCGGCATATTCGGCAGGTTGCCCTTGCCCGCCTCGGGCAGGATCGCCTTATAGCTGTCGATCGCACTGCACAGTGCCTCGTAGGAGGAGGCCATCGTGGTCGGCAGGATGGTGGTCGTGCCGTGGGAGAGATGAAGCGAGGCGGCCGTGCGGTAATCCTCCGGCGTGCCCATAAACTCCACACCGCCCGCACCGTGGACGTGAGTGTCGATAAAGCCGGGGGCTACGTACCGCCCTGCGGCATCCAGCACCTCATCGGCAGGGAGATCCGCCTCCGAAAGGCAGACGATCTTGCCACCGTCCACGTAGATATTGGTGTTCGTGACCATGCTGTCCAGCACAGCACGTGCATTGGTGATCTTCAGCATTTTTTATTTTGTCCTTTTCAATCGGTATCATGGGAGCAATTATACTATTCCACTATACTTATATAATAACAATTATATATGCGCATGTCAATTGCATTTCGGAGAAATCGACATTGCATTTTTTGTTTTGCTTTTAAAGCTTATCCTTGTTTTTTCTGTCCGCAAAGAGAAAGGACAGAGGCCGCAAAGCAGGGTCTCTGTCCTTATGCTGTCTTATATCAGGTTCTCTTGCCGCACTCGGGGCAGAACTTAAAGGGGGCATCCGCCTTATAGCCGCAGGTGCAGGTGTAGCCATCCGGCTTGGCCGCGCCGCAATCGGCGCAGAATTTACCGGTGCAGGTGCGCCCGCAGGTGCAGGTCCAGGTGGCGGGCTCAGCCGGGATCGGCTCACCGCACTCGGGGCAGAATTTGCCCGTGGCAACCGTCCCGCACTTCGGGCAGGCACGGCCGGCTGCGGGCGCGGCGGCGGGGGCAGGTGCGGCGGCGGCCTTACGGTCCGCCATCTCCTCGGCGCGGTCAAGCAGGGTCTCCTGCCCGCGCACACCCATGGCCCCGGCGGCCATTCCCATACCCATAAAGCCGGTCATGGCGCCGGCCGAATTGTTGGCGGCATCCCGCATGGCACGCATCTGGGCATAGGCCATACCGCCCGCCATCGCGTCCGGGGCGGCATGCATCACGTTGGTGTCAAATTCCTCGATCCGCTTACGGCTGTCCTCGTCCGGGGTGACCTTGGCCAGCGCCACCGAGACGATCTCGATCCCGCGGCGGGCACGCCACTCCTCGTCCAGCGTCTCGCTCATGTAACGGGCGATCTCACGCTGCTTGACGGGAAGCTGGCTGAACTTGAAGCCTTCGGCCGAGCACATGGCAAGGGCACTGTCGAGGGCGGTCATAAACTCGTCGGTGGAGGTTGCCTTCAGCTGGTCGCAGGTGTAGGTATCGGCCACGTTACCGGAAATGCTCGAGAAGAAGATCAGGGGGTCGGCAATGCGGAAGCTGTACTGGCCGAAATAGCGGATATACAGGGCGGTTTTGTAGTACGGGTCATCGTACGGCATCGGCGTCTGCGTGCCGAACTTGTTGTCGAGGATCTCCTTGGTGTTGACGTAATAGACCCTCTGCTGAGAGCCGGGATCCCCACCGAAGGTGAAGCGATAGCCGACCCGCTTGAAGGAATCCACAAGGCCGCGGAAGAAATCCCCGCAGAACATCGAGGGCTCGGTAGAGCCATCCCACTTATAATACCCGGCTTCGGCACAGAAGTCCACGATCTTACCGTCCGATACGATCAGGGCTACCTGCCCCTCGTTGACCGAAATGACCGAGCCGTTCGTAATGATATCCTCGGTGGCCTTGTTACGCGCGCCGAAAAGGCCGCGCTTTTTGGTGCGGAATTCACCCTTGGCTACCAGGGTGTTGTTGTCCAAAGAATCGCAGGTAAAATATTCGCGCCACTGGTCGGCCATGACCGTTCCGGCGCCGTCCACAAGTGCTCTGATCAGTCCCATATCATTCTCCTTTTTGATAAAAGAAACCCCGCCATGGCCGTGTAAAGCCGAACTTAGCCCTGCAGGTAGCAGGTGGGTGCCCTCTCCGCCACATCGTGCTCCCAGCGTCTGCTTCCCCGCGGCAATGCGGCAAGGGGCAGGAGGTCTGCATCCCCGAGACGGAAGTCCGGGCTCCCTGAAAGTAAGTGTAGGCCCAATCGAAGCTTTATCACGCACCCGGCAGGAAGTAATTCCTTAATTTTCGTCGTGGTCCACCACGCGGAAGATCTCGTTGTCAAAATAGACCGCCGCACGCTCCCACTCGTCATCGTCCTCGATCCCGCAAAACTCGGTCTCGTTTTCGGTCTCCTCGATCCGCAGGATCACGTACTCCTCGACCTCCTGGCCCGTGGGGACAAGCGCGGCATAGCGGCGCCCGTCAAGCTCGGCAAGGCCTACCACGTCATACTGCGCGACCGTACCGGTCTCGGCATCGGTCAGCTCATAGGTCGCATTTACAAAGATCTCTTCCATTGCTGTTCTCCTTCGCAGGCTTCCCTGCGTTTTCGGTTTCTTCTGTGCTTATTATAGCAAATCCGCATACCCCTGTCAAGTGATAAATTTTAGAAGAGCATCAAAAAGGAAGGAGCAGACACACGGGAAAAAGCACCCGTATATCTGCTCCCTGCGGATATGCCCGGTAAGGGCACGGCCGATCCTATTACTCGGCCTCCTCCTCGGCGGAGGCGGACTCGAAGACGATCTTATCCTTCATGGTTTCATAAAGCTTCAGCGAAACCTTCTCGTAAAGGAGATCCTCCACGATCACTTCCTTGGTGTAGCCGGCGCTGTTCATATCGGCCTCGGTAAAGGACTGCGAGCTGCCCGACTCAATGCCGTACATGGCGTTGTAGTAGTCGATCATCAGCTTGATGCGGTTGGCGTAGCCCTCATCCTGCTCCTTCTTGCTCATCTTAAGGTTCTCGACGTCGGCGATGTAGTAAAGGGCCATCTGCTGACGCAGGGTCTCCTCGGCCATACGGCGGAAGCCACAGGCGATGCTATCCACGTTCGGGAAGTACTCCCCGTCGTAGTTGTTGACAACATACTCCTGCCAGGTCTTGATCAGGGTGTTGCCATTCTCCTGGCTATAGCTCTCGAAGGCACTCTTGGCCTGGGCCTCCAGCTGGGTGATATAGTTCTCTACCACGGTCTCGGGCCAGGCAGTGACCTGCACCTTCTCGGCGATGATCTCCCAAAGGGCGGTGATGGCGTTCTGCTCGATGGTGGCCTCACGCTGATCCTCAAGCCCCTCCTTGATATACTGGCGGTAGTAAAGCTTAAGAAGCTCCTCCTCGCTGAGGTTGGCGTCCTCCTCCTTCACAAGGGGAAGGATGTTCTCATAGGTGATGTTGAGGTTCTTGGTGATAAAGGTCTTGGTGATCTCGGGAAGGGTGCCGGGGCGGGAAATGGTGTCGGCATAGACGTACCAGCGCACGTTTTTACCGGCAAGCTCGGCATTGTTGGCGTAGGGATCCGGGAAGGGAACCTCAAACACAAGGGGGGTATCCTCCTTGACAATGGCCAGCACCTGGACGTTGGTGATGGTCAAGGTCTCCTCCTTCAGGTCACCCGTGATATCGAAGTTTTCGGTATAGGTGGATTTGAGGAGCATATCGCCGATGTTCTTGCCGAGCAGATCCTCACGCAGGGTGGATTCGTCATAGCGGCCGGCAACCAGGTAGTTCCCGTCCTCGCCCTTGCGCAGGTCGATACGGTCGGTAAAGGTGCCCTTTTTCACCTTTTCGGAATCGGTACCGGCATTCTCGGTGTAAGCATAGTTGTAGCTGACGTACACGATCGGCAGACCGTTTTCGCCAACCTTGTTGGTGATATCGGTGATGGTGACCAGCTTGGAATCGGTGATCTCATGGCCGATCATGGCATCCTCAAAGCCGTCGATGAAGCTGCCCGAGCCGATCACAAGGCTGTAAATGGTGGAAAACAGGTTGCTACCGCCGACAAAGTCGACCCACACGCCGTCCACATTGACCTCACCGCGGTACCAGATCTTAACCGTGTCGTCCTTCTGGATGACGCCGTCGTCCTTCTCTACCTTGGTGGCATTCTGCAGACGGATATTGTAGATGTAGTCCTCCACGTCCTGGTCGGTGACCTCGTCAACCGCCGGGATGGTAACGACCACGCCCTTATAATCGCTCTCATTCAGCGAGATATACTTCTTCATATCCTCATCGGCCAGGGTGGTAGCGCCACCGCAGGACGTAAGGCCAAGCGAGATCAGCATGCAGGCCAGAAGCCCGAATGCGATCAGAGAAATTTTTCTGCTACGCATAAACTTTCATACTCCTTCAACTAATTACCCGTCCCGGACGGGCGGAACTCATCTGCGGCGGCTGTTGCCAGCTCATCGCAACGCTCATTCTCCGGGTGGCCGTGATGGCCGCGCACCCAGGAGAAGGTCACCTTATGGATCTCAAGCAGGGACAGCAGCTGCTCCCAAAGATCGGGATTTTTCGCCTTTCCGTTCTTCCACCCCGTAGCCCGCCAGGAGCGCGCCCACCCCAGGGTGACCGCATCCACAAGATAGCGGGAGTCCGAATACAGCGTGACCTCACACGGCTCACGAAGGGCGGAAAGTCCCTCAATGGCGGCGCGCAGCTCCATCCGGTTGTTGGTGGTAACGGCCTCGCCGCCCGACAGCTCACGCCGGGCGGTGCCGTACTGCAGGATCACACCGTAGCCGCCGGGGCCGGGATTGCCGCGGCAGGCACCGTCGGTATAGATCGTGACCTTTTTCATGGATAGTCTTATTCCTCGCTGTCAAGCTGGCCTTCCAGCACCCAGGTGATCTCGGTGTAGGCCTTGGCATCGCCAACCAGAGCATCCTGCACGCAGTTCAGCGCGATGAACTCACGCAGGTAGGCGGCGGAAAGGTCGGCCACGTTGGCATTGGCGGCATCCTTGGCCATTCTCTCGATCTCGGCGGTCGAGTAGGAGGCGCCGTAGCTGTTCAGGGCGGCATAGTAGGACTTCCAGTAGCTGAAGTAGCTATTGAAGAGCTCATTCTTGGCTTCCTTCTTGGCGGCACTGTCATAGCTGACACCGCACTTCTCTGCCAGGGCAAAGAGCAGGATCTTGGCACGGATAGCCTCGGCGCCGTCGGCCTCGATATGGGCACGCAGGGCGGCCTGCATGGCAGACTCCTCAAGGTTCAGGCTGGTCTTGTCGTCGTAGATGGCGGAAAGGATGTACTCCTCCACGCTCTTGTAGGTCTTCAGATAGGTGCTGGAGCTGTTGTACTCGTACTTGTAGTTGTTCATCGCGGTCTTGTAGTACTTCTCAAGCTCGCCCTCGGGCAGGGTGTCGATCACCTCGGCCTTGGCATAAAGATCAAAGACCTTGGCCCAAACGGCGGACTTCAGGGCAGACTCGTAAAGAGCGGTGTTCTTCTCGATATAGTTATCGATGAAGGTATCCATAAGACCCTTCTGGATATAGTCGATATAGGCCTGGCAGTAGACGGTGTCCTCGTCCTCACCCTCACCGACGGTGGGGGCGGTGAAGCCGGTATCCTCGACCGTCAGCTCCTCAACCATGGTCTTATCCAGCGAAGCGGTGGACTCGACAGTGATATAGAGGGTCAGATCCTTATCCTTCGAGATGGTGGCATCCTTGCCATCGGTACCCTTGTACTTGAAATCGCCGTTAAAGAGCTCATGGTTCAGGTCCAGGGTCACGATCTTGGTCTCGGCCTTGAACATAGCAGTGACCTTGCCCTTGAAGGTGATATCCGGGTCCTCGGTGGTATCGTCGATGTTGACGTCCTCCACCGTGATCTCAAAGCTTTCGCCAATGGTGCTAAGGCCGGCAAAGGCATTCTTCAGCGCCGTCTCCACGTTGGTCTTGCCGGTGCCGAAATCGGTCTTGCCCTGATAGTAGTTCTTGGGATCGGTGGTGTCCACGGGGGTGGGCACGGGCTGATAGTTGTAATCGGAAAGCGTCAGGAAGGTGTTGGTCTTCTCCTCACCGTTGACCGTCTTCTTGTAGGTACCGGTGACCTCTACCACAAGGGTGTAGCCCTCGATCAGCGCCTTGCCCTCGTCACGCTGACGGTCGATGGCCGTGCTATACTCGGGATAGTTGAGCATAAACTTTTCGATATACTCATGCAGGTCGCCGCTGCCGAGACGCACCATGGTAGCGCCGCCGGTGCTGCCATAGGCAGTGTTGGACATCAGAAGGACAGGATCGGTGCTGTCCGACTCCTCATCGGCGGGGGCATACACCTCGTAGAACATCCAGACGATGTCACTGTACGGCAGGGTGGTATTGACGTTAGAGACGGGCTTCTTCAGGCCGTTCAAGCTACCGAGCTTTTTGATGTTGGTCTCGATCTGGTCGCGCACGGCCTCCTCGGTCACATCGGTCTCCAGCTTGACGTGGAGGTTCTTAAGGTCGTCGATGGCGGGCAGGCCGGCACCGTCGGCAAAGAACTGAGAAAGATCGGTCTTGTCATAGCGATAGCTGTGATCAAGAGAGGACCAAACAATGCCAAAGACGATCGCCGCCAACAGGACGAACGCCACTACCATTGTCATGATCCGCTTGGGACTTGCTTTTTTCTTCTTGGCGTAGTTCATGATTGTTTCCTCTTTATATAAAATTTTATTTAAAACCGTCAATACTGCTTGTCGGGATCGGGAGATTTGCCTTCAAGGAGAAGAAGGATATCCCGATAGATCTTCTCCACCTCGGGGCTGAGGACGTAGAAATACGCCCCCTCCGCGCTTCCCTCCTTCGCGATCGAAACCAGCACGTGGCGGGCACTGTAGGGATAGTAGCGATAGGTGTAGATCTCACCGTCGCTCATGGTTATCCGCATGGCCAGCACGGGGTCATTCTCTAAGACCTCGGGGACCGGCACGGTGCCGTCATACTCCTCGGTATAATAGATCGTGACAAGGTGCATATACAGCTGCTTGAAATCCGACACGTTTATGCTCTTGCCGCTTTCCAGATGCTTGACCGCCTTCACGGACTTGCGCCCCCCCTCCAAAAGCTCGGCCGTAAGACCGAAGGAGTGGGTCACGTCGGCATCCAGATAGTTGAAGTCAAACTCCAGCTTGCTGACGTTGGAGATGTTGACGGTCAGCATGGTGCTGTTGAGCCACCAGGCGTCCGAATGCTCCAAAAAGCGGAACACGCTGCCGTCTACTCTGGCTACGATATCGGTCAGAAGGCTTCCGACAAGGTAGGTGCCGTCGGCCTGCTTTTCGCTGATGTAGAGGTAGTTGGGCATATAGGAATCCACCACGACGTCATCGGTATTCACCGTGTCGGACTTGATGGCAAGCGGGGAATCGTAATAGATCACGTAGGCATTCAGGCCGTACTTTTCAATGGTGTCAACGTCCAGGCCTATGGCCACCGTCTCACTGCCGGTCAACGCGCCGACAGACTCCAGGATCCCCATGTAGTTGTTGGAGCTGGGGAGGTATCCCGTCTTTTCATCGGGGGCGGTGATGGTGTAGGCCACACCGGCGTGGAAATCACTGCGCTTGGAGGCATTTAAGAAGTCTAGGGCGATATAAAGGCCGCTGACGGTATCGATGCTTTCGATCTTATAGGTCACGGTCTTGCCGCGCAGGGCCTCCTCCACGTCCTTGCTGTCCTCATAGGTCATGCTGAAGGAGAAGGGATCGGCCGCCTTGGTCTTTCCGACAAAGGCATCCAGGATCTCCTGCCGTGCGGTGCGCAGGTCGGTAGAGCCGTTCATGCTTTCGGACTCTATCCCGTCGATCACGGTGCGGTAGGTGAAGCTGATGCTATCCTGCTTGCGGATGGCGTAATCGGGTGCCTGGGGCTTCCACAGGGTAAAGTCCTTGGTGTAGTAGTAGCCGTACTGAACAAAGATGGTGGTCAGCATCGGGTCTACAAAGCTGGCCAGGGTCTCAAGGGCGGTCTCGCCAACCAGGGTACTGTTGCTGACGTAGACGGTGTCACGCCCCTCCACACGGACGTAATAGCCGTTATCGGTCACGGCGGGGTTACCGACGTACACGCGGATGGGATCGGGGGAGGAGAAGGTGACGATCTCAAACCAGGCGGGGTCGTCCTCCTCTGCCAGGCCGTACTCGGAGTAATCGAGGGCTTCGCCGGCAAGATCCTCCTCCTTCGAGAGGTTTTTCAGGTAGTAGAAGGTACCGGTGGCTACCACCAGCTCGGAAAATCTTTCCTCATTATAAGAAATGTGCGCGTAGGATTTGAATTCACCGTCCTTCTTCTGGAACATGAAGAAGGAGTCGGTATTGGTGGCCTCCTGCCCTTCCTTGGGAGAAAGCCGCTCAAACTTATAGGTGCCCGTCCCGTTATGCACGGTGATAGACTTCATATCGCTTCGCTTGATCGAGGGATAGAGGGTACCCGTTTGATACTGCACGCCCTCGCCGGGGCCGGTCACGACCGGGGGGGTGGTCTGCTCGGGTGCCTTGGTCAGCGGGCGGACAACGGCGAAGTAAAGAATCAGCAGAATTAAGAATGCGCCTGCGACAAGGAGGGGCAGCAATTGATTTTTCTTGAATCTCATGTTTTCCTCCTTAGCGGTATTTTCTGCGGACACAGCGAACCACGCCCAGTGCCGCAAGGGTGATCGGCGGGATGGCGATCAGCACCACCCACACGATGGCGGAGGTGAGCGTCAGCCCAAGATAAGTGCGGACCAGCTTGCCGTCCTTGTACACCTCGTCCGGTGTCGAGGAAAGCTTTTCGGAATGCAGACGCTTACCGCCGTAGTTTTTCGAGTTCATATTAAGGCCGCCCAGGGCATCACTGGCATACTCATCGGTTCTCGAGATCGAACGGATGGCGGCAAACAGGACGTCGTAGTTGGCATAGGTGGGATTGTCAAGATAGGTGGTGCTTGTGATGGCCGTGGTGGCTGCGCAGAAGACGTACGAGTAATAGTCACGCACGTCCCGGCTATGCACACGCGTGGTGACCTGAACGAGTGAATAGCTTCCGCCCATATCGGCGATCGCCCCCGTGGCATCATAGGCACGGGCACTGTCCGAGGAGAGGAAGACGGGCGAGGTCATCGCCGACACCTCATTGGAGAAGTATTTCCCGTTATCGATCCAGGCCGAGGTGATGTAGCCGCTCTTTTCGATGATCATGCGGGGGGCGGAGGTCAGGCCTGCCACATCGCCGAAGAGCGAGTAGCCAAGCGCATGGTCGGTCGAGTTCGGGTACACCGCGATCAGACGGTCACGCGCATCCTCCACACCGGTATCGTCGGAGGACGAGGCACGCGGATCCTTGACCGTCACGTCGTTGTGGTAGACGATGCCCCACTCCTGCAGGTATTCCTCCAGGGTCGGCAGGGTGACGTCGGGATCCTTGAAGACCATCAGAGAGCCTGCACTGTCAAGATAACGGTCAACCTTTTCGATGGCCGAAACCTCATTGACAAGATACCAGTTATCGTCGGCGTAGTCGGAGGTCGGGCCGTTCATGATCAAGAGGACGCAATCCGCGGGGATCTCCTCGGTCTCAAGATTCAGGGTCTCTACCGCAAGCCCCTCGTCCTGAAGCAGCTGCCAGAAGGCACGGCGCTCTTCATTGGCGGCGTCCTCGGTCAGGGTGGGATCGTACACCTGCTCACCGTGGCCGACGGTGAAATAGGCCACGGGGCGTCTGACGGCGGTGATGGAAAGCATCGCCGAGGCCATCTTGTATTCCCCGTTGAAGGCGAAGTAGGTGTTGGTGGTGGAATCGGTGCTCCAGAAGGCGGCGGCCGTCAGCATCCGGTAACGCTTGTCACAGCTGACGATCACGTGGTTCCAGCGGATCACGGTGGTGGAGGTCGTGCGGTACTGCTGGACAGCCGTCGGGTTGCGCGCCACGTCGCAGGTCACGACCGTGACGTTCGGCATTTTCCGCTCGATCTCCCGCGCCATGATGTAGATATAGCGGGTCTCGTAGTTATTAAGAAGCACGTCGGGATCGGCGCAGAAGGTGATGGTGATCTCGTCCTCGATCTGTCCGACCTCCTCAAGGAACGCATCGGTCAGGGTATAGAGACCTTCCTTGGTTTCGTCGATATAGGAATTCAGCGAAAGCTTTACGGCATTGGCCCCGATACCGAGGAGAAACGCCGCAAGAAGCACAAGGACCGAAAGCACGGTCATCACCGTGGTGCGTCCCTGCCTCTTCAAAAGCGAAAGGGGATTTTTCATCCTCAGTCTCCTCAGCGGATTTTTCTACGGATGATCACGATCGCGCCCACGGCCGCCACGGCCAGGGGAAGCACGATCGAAAGCATGGTTGCGTACAGGCGTGCCGTGCCCATGGTCAGATCCTCCAAGCGGTCGTTACCGACGGGAAGGATCACACACCCAACAGGGGTAGGAACATCCAGTGCCTCCTCAAGTGAGGCCAGCATGACCGCACGGTTGGAGTAGGTGCCGGAGTTCAGCACGTCGTTGGCAAGCAGGTAAACGCCCGAGGAAAGGAAGATGTTGGCCGTCTTTCCGTTGGCGGCGGCGGCACGGGATACGGCAAACACGGGATAATACCCGCCCGTACCCGTCAGGGCACCGTTCCGATAGGTCTCTGCCGTGCCCGAGGCGATCAGGATCGGCTCGGCCGTCCACGAGCCCACGGTATCGCAAAGGATCGCCGAGGCCTCACGCACGATGGCGCTGGAGGTGGTAAAGGGGGAGATGCGGTCAAAAACCTGCGTACCGAAGGATGACGTGGCGATCGAGGTCGCCAGGGTGTAGCCGTCATAGGTGATCGAGGCAACCCGGTCACGGATGACGTCCTGGGTCGCCGTCAGCCCCCGCTCGGCAAGGAAGCCGCGCAGGCCGGAGAGGTTCCCCTTGGCGTACGGGTCAAGCGAAACAAACAGCGAGCCGCCCGCATCCAGGAAGGCCGCAAGACGGTCAAGCTCGGAATCGATCCCGCTGCCCGCGGCGCCACGGTCAAAGTCCCAACGCGGATTGGCGATCACCACAAGGCCGACCCCTGCAGGGATGTCCTCGTTAAGGTCGAGCAGGGTCATATCGTAGCCCGCGGCAACCAGGGTGGTATAGAAGGCCAAAAGGTCACCGTAGTTTTCGCCGTGTGCCTCGGTAAAGCCGGCCACGGGATGCTCTGCCTTCAGAACCCACGAGAGGCAGGAGATGGCGATCTCCTCACCGTTATAGCCGGTGATCAGGCTTTCCGAATCGAGGATGAAGAAGGACTCAAGCGACTCCACACGGAAGTCGTCCTCCCCGTCACCCGCGACGAAGATCACGCTTTTTTCATTGATGGCATACTCTACCTTCTCGCCGTTTGCCAGGGTTCTGACACGGTAAGGGGCAACCTCACCCGGGTGAAGGTAGATGTTTTTGAATTCGATCTTGATAAAATCGTGCCGCGCGGCCAGCTGGCGGAAGGTGTTCAGGACGAGGGCATAGACCGTGTCGGCCTCCATGGCATCCTCGGACATGCAGAAAAGCACACGCACCTCGGCACCGTCGGGCACGTCGACAAAGACGGTCTCGGAGGCGGGGCCGATGGTATGCTCATACTTCTCTTCGGTGTAGAGGTACCAGCCAAAGCGCGTAGCAAACGCATTGATGATAACATTGACGAGGACAAGCACCGCCAGTACGGCGGCAATATACGCCGCGCCGAGAAGCCGGCGGTTTTCCCCGATCGACTTTCCTGTATTCATTCTTACCCCCAACGCCGCTTGTCAAACACGCGCACCGTGAGAAAGAGGAAGGCTACGCTGATCGAAAGGTAATAGAAGAGCGCCGAAATGTCAAAGACGCCCTGCGTAAAGTTCTGGAAACGGGCAAAGACCGAAATGCTGGACAGCACAAAGCGGATCCAGTAGACCGGGATCACCGAGTTCAGAAGGCTGATCAGCATCAGAAGGAGGAGGATCCCCACCGTCCCGATGGCGGCGGCCAGCTGATTCTCGGTCAGCGAGGAGACGAAAAGGCCGATGGCGATAAAGGTCATGCCGAGAAGCAGGATCGCCACAAGATTACCGAAAAGGACTGCCGTCTTGACGTCGGCATACAGGTACAGAATGAAGAAGGAGCAGAAGGAGATCAGCGTGCATCCCGCAAAGAGGGTATAGGCAGCCAGGAACTTTCCGCCCACCATCCCGTAAAGCGAAACGGGTGCAGTCAGAAGCAGCTGCTCGGTCCTCTGCTTCCGCTCATCGCTGAACAGCTTCATGGTCAGAAGCGGCACCAGCACCACCTGCATCACGAGAAGATAGGTGAAATACGAGGTGACGTCGGCGGACATGGAGAAGAGGGTGGTATAAGAGAAGGCCGCACCGGCAAGTGTCAGAAACACAGCGCAGAAGATATAGCCGATCGGCGTATTGAAATAGGCGGCAAGCTCACGCTTATAAATGGCAAACATACGACTCTCCTTTTATTTCGCCTGCTGGTCCCGTTCCACAAGACGCAGGAAGATATCCTCAAGATCCGCACCCACGGGCTGCAGCCCGACGATCGGCCAGGAGGAGGAAGCACACAGGGCAAAAACGGTACGGCGGACGTCCACCCCACGGGCGCAGTCCACAAGCACGGTCACCGCATCCCCCTCGCGCTCGGGCAGAAGCTCCACACGGGCAACGCCGGGGCGCTCACGCAGGGCGGCCACGATCTCACGGGCGGGGCCGAGAATGCGATAGCGGTAGCGCGGAGATTCGTTGACGGTGCGGGAAAGATCCTCGGTGCGCTCGTCAGCCACCACGCGGCCGCGGTCAATGACCACGATGCGCTCGCAAACCGCCTGCACCTCAGAAAGGATGTGGGTGGAAAGAATGACGGTGTGCCGCCGCCCAAGGGTACGGAGCAGGTTGCGCACCTCAATGATCTGCTTCGGGTCAAGGCCGACGGTCGGCTCGTCAAAGATCAGAAGCGGCGGGTCGCCGATAAGTGCCTGGGCGATACCCACGCGCTGGCGATAGCCCTTGGAGAGATTGCGGATCAGGCGACCGCGCACCTCGGTAATGCGGACAGCGCGCATCACGTCCTCAAGATGCTCCTTCTTCGGCAGCTCGCACCCCTTCAAACCGTAGACGAAATCCAGGTACTCGTCCACCGTCATATCGGGATAAACGGGCGGCTGCTCGGGCAGGTAGCCGATCTTGCGCTTGGCGGCCATGGGATCCTCTACGATGTCCACCCCGTCGATCAGCACGCGGCCGGCCGAGGCGGAAAGATACCCCGTCAGAATATTCATCGTGGTACTCTTACCGGCGCCGTTCGGCCCGAGAAGCCCCACGATCTCACCGTGGCCGATCTCAAGGTTGGCATCCTCCAGCGCCGTCAGCGAGCCGTAGCGCTTGGTCAGATGCTCCATCTTGATCACAGGCCCCGAAAATTTCTCCACGGTTTCGGTGCTCATTGCGGAATTTTCCTGATTCTGTTTTGTCTTCATACCGGTACGGCAAAGCCTTGCCGTCTCCTTTCGCTGATTGCACCTGCGGTGCGAGGGATCTTGTAAGCACGCGCCGGCGGGCACTCTCGCAGCCTCAGCACGCGCATACGTTAAATAATTATTTTGATGAAAAAGTTTTTTACCGTAACAGTATAGCACATCAATGTGAACAAAATGTGAACATGATGCGTTTTTTCATATTTTTCCCTGTGAAAAGAAAATGACAGGGAAAAGGCCCGTCCTCCGTCATTGACGAGGGGGCGGGCAGACCCCCGAGGGGCATTTCCCTGTTTTGCATAGTTTTGTTTTCGTTTTCAGGCCTTTTCCGTGACCCGTAGGATAAAATCGTCATAGATCTCTATGAGGGTATAAGGGGTCACCGCCGCCGAAACGGCAAGCCGGAAAAAGGCAAGTGCCTCCTCTCCGCCCGCCGGCAAGCCTCCGCTTCGCTCATAGCGGCGGCCGTTTTCGTCCTCGGCTACTACCGCAAGATAAGGCACGCCACCCGTCGGGCGGCAGAGATAATAGTGCAGTGCAAGTCCCTCCCCGACCGAAAGCGTTGCCTCCTGCAGGATCCTGTCCTTTGGCTTCATATTGTCATCCTCCTTCTGCTTTTCGCCCTATAAGAATAGCAAAATGGAGTCGATGGCGCCCGTCCGCGCCGCCTTCCCGCCCCAGGGGCGGCTACCAGTATTTTGCATCGGCGGATGCTTGCCGCCGGGAAATGCAATATTTATTCGGGAAATATCTGCTTTCTTTTGAAATATATGCATCCCGCTCCGTTCTATTCCCGTATCCTTCCTTCCGCCCCTCCATTTTCCTCTTGCAATTCGGCGCGTTGTGCGTTAGCATTTTGATGATGCAAGCCGCAGTGTCTGCGCATCTTTATGCAAAAAGGAGGTCTTATGAAGCTACTTTCGCTACTGCGCGTCTACCTATTGAGCCTGACCGCCCGCAGCCTTACACTTCTGGCGGTTGGTCTGATCCCCATCTTCCTTGCCCTCGGCTTTCTTGTCCTTGCCCACAGCGCCCCGCCCGATTTCCCGTATGGGGAGGCCTGGCTTGCCCGCTCGTTCGCCTTTTGGGTCGACAGTGTCGGCATTTCCATCCTCCTTTTGCTTTCGGGTGTCGCCCTCCTCGACTACGCCGAAAAGCACGACCCGTGAGGCTTGTGTGCTAAAAAAGAAAAGACCGTCCGGGATGCCGCACCGCGCATCCCGGCGGTCTTTTTTCCTTGCCCTCGCCTATGTGCGCGGGGGCGCCTTTTTTCTTTTTTCCTCTTGACAGTATGGGGGTGGCGTGATAAAATAGTTAACGTGTTAACAAAATTCGGCGCAAGCGCCGCGGGAGGTA
>JAGBZZ010000156.1 GCA_017652965.1 Clostridia bacterium
CACCAGCGGGCGCAGGAGCTTCCAATCCTCGTCAAGAAGCAGGAATTCCGCGTCGTAGCCGACCTCGATGCGGCCCTTTTGGAGCCCCATCATGTCGGCAGGGGTGGCGGAGGCCATGGCGTAGGCATCCTTTGGTGGAATGCCGAACTCGATCGCCTTCTGCACGCAGTCGTAAAGGGTCGCGGTACTGCCGGCCAGCGCACCGCCCGCGGTGCGGGCAACGCCGTCCTTCACGGTAATGGTCAGGCCGCCCAGCATGTATTCGCCGTCGGGCATGCGCGTGGCGCGCATCGAATCGCTGATAAGGATCATGCGCCGCACGCCAAAGATGCGGTAGAGCGAAAGGACCATGCTTTTGCCAAGGTGCAGACCGTCCGAGATGACCTGCGCGTAGGCGTCCGAAAGGACGGCCGCGCCGATCGGGCCGCCGTCACGGTGTAAAAGGGGCGGCATGCGGTTGCAGGTGTGGGTCAGGCACTTGGCACCCGCGGCAAAGGCCGCGGTGGCGGTGGCTTCATCGCACTCGGTATGCCCGATCGCGACACACGCCCCCGTGTTTTTGATGAAATCCATCGCGCCGCGAAGCTCGGGCGCAACCGTCACGATGGCGGCGTTCGGGAAGCCCCGAAACTCGGCAAGGTCGGGGTCCTTGATGTAGTCGGGGTCCTGCGCGCCTGCGGCGCGGGGGTTCACATACGGCCCCTCTACGTGGAATCCCGCAACACACGCCCCCCCACTTGTGGGCAATTTTTGCGACAAAACGGCATAAATGTCGGCGGCGGAGGCGGTCACGGTAGTCGGGTAAACGGTGGTGGTGCCTGCGGCAAGGTAGGCCGCGGCCAGCGCCCCGACGTTGTTCCCGTCCATGGTGTCCATGCCGCACATGCCGTGGGTATGGATGTCGATAAGACCCGGCACAAGGCGCGCGCCGCCCGCGTCGATCTCATTTTCGGCGGGGGCGTGTGTTGCAAAGTCGGTCTCTTTCTCGATTTTTGCGATTTTTTTGTCCACGACCGTGACGGCAAACAGGCCGCCGTCCAGGCGGGCGCGTCGAACGGTGACCGTCATCCCTTCTGGAAGGCGGGACGGTCGCAGATCAGCGTCACGTCGGGATGAAGCTTCAGAAGCGTGGCGGGGATCTGGGTGGTGACGGAGAATTTCTTGTCGATCATGGCCTGCACGATCGGGCGCTTTTCCTCGCCCGTGATCAGAATGACGATCTTTTTCGCGTGCATGAGGTTACCCATGCCCATGGTCACGGCCTTGGTGGGCACGTCCTCCTTCTTTTCAAAGAAGCGGGAGTTGGCCTCGATGGTGCTTTCGGTCAGCTCGGTCACGTGGGTGCGGGCGCAAAGCGACTCGGCAGGCTCGTTAAAGCCGATGTGGCCGTTCAGACCGGAGCCGAGCAGGGCAAGGTCGATGCCGCCCAGGCGCTCGATCAGGTCGTCGTACTTAGCGCAGTCGTTTGAGGCGTTGCCTAGTACGTTAGGCAAGTGGTTGTTTTCGGGCTTGATGTTGATATGGTTGAAGAAGTTTTCATTCATGAAATAGCGATAGCTCTGCGGATGCGTGGGCTCAAGACCCCAATATTCGTCCAGATTGACGGTCTTGACGTCAGAAACATCAATAAAGCCGGC
>JAGBZZ010000157.1 GCA_017652965.1 Clostridia bacterium
AACAGCGTGAACTATCCCGCCGTTTCGATCCCCCACAACGGGGCGGCCCGTATCTGCGTGCTTCACAAGAACATCCCGAACGTGCTGACCAGCATCACCGGCCACGTATCGGGTCACGGCATCAACATTTCCAATATGTCGAACGGCTCGAAGGGTGACTATGCCTATACCATCCTGGAGCTTGACGAGGCCGTGCCTGCCGGCACCGAGGAAGCCCTTATGAAGATCGAGGGCGTTATCCGCGTCCGCACTCTGTAAGCCGACAAAACAAAACCGTATAAAAAAAGGGAGATACACCGTTTCGGTGCATCTCCCTTTTCTTTTGCCTTGGCGTGTCGCTCAAAGCATGGTCTGGGTATCGTTCGGATCGCCGTTTCGTGCCAGGTCGTACTCCTGCGACCAATCGAGATAGCGGTACTTTTCGCCGCGCGGGTCGGTATTGATCCACTCGACCAGCATATCCAGCATCTCCACAGTCCAGGTGGCCCTGTCGATCTCGGCGGTGGTGAAGCGGTTTTCCCCGATCATCAGAAAGCCGAAATCGTCCTTCACGTGGGTCTTGGCCGCTCCCTCTACCACCTCGGCCACCAGGTGGCTGGGGATAAAGAGAACGCCGCCGCCACCGCCAAAGACGATGTCACCGGGCAGGACGGTCGCCTTGCCGATGCGGGTGATGCCGTTGAAATCCTTCATCACAAAATCGCGGATGGGGGTCGGGTCGATCCCGCGGTAGTAGACCTGCACGTCGGGGACCTCCTTCATCTGCTCGACGTCCCGCACGCCACCCCATATCACGGCACCGCCCGTTTTGGTGCGGGTGTGGATGGCGGTGGTCAGATTGCCGCCCACAAAGGTGCCCTTGTAGATCTTGTCGTACATATCCACGACAACCACGTCCCCCTCTGTCAGGGTATCGATGACCCACTGGTTGTAGTTGCCCTTGCGCCCCTCCTTAGCGCCGACCTCAAACATGACCTCGTGCAGGTCGGGGCGGGTGGGGACGTAGGTCGCGGTGACGGCGCGGCCGATCAGCTTTCTGCCGTCGTCGTGCAGGGTGCGCAGATCCCCCTCAAACTGGCTCTCGTACCCCTTCAAAAAAATCGGCTTCCACAGCTCCTCCAGTGTCATGCCGCGCATGGCATCCAGATACTTCTGCGGGACGTAGGGGCGCCCGTCCGGCAGGCGATCCCCCTTCCAAAGCGGGGTCAGCTCGATAATGGCTTCTCTGTCATTCAGCTTCATTTTCCTGTTTCCTTTCTTTTTACCGTGATAAGATACGTGGCGTTTGCCGTCAGGGGAATGCGGATCGGCTCGGCCGCGCCTTCGCGCGCACCTTGCGGTGCGCGGCACGCCATAGCATTGGCTCGCGCGGGGCAGTTCATTGGAGCAGTACCTCTTTTTTATTTTTTTCGCTCGCTTTCCTACTCAAAAGATCGGGAAGCCGGCGGCCTCGTGCGCGGCGCGCAGCTCGTCACAGAGGGCGACGCACTCGTCGGGGGTGAGGATGGCGCCCGTGTGCGGGTCGAGCATTGCGGCCTGGTAGACGTGCTCCATTTTGCCCGTGGCGGCGGCCTCAATGGTCAGGAGCTGGGGGTTGACGTTCGTCATATTCATGGCGGCCAGCTGAATGGGCAGGCGGCCGACATAGGTGGGATGAATGCCGGCGCGATCCACAAGGCACGGCACCTCTACGCAGGCCTCGCGCGGCAGATTTTCGATTACGCCATTGTTCAGAACATTACCGCCGATGCGCTCGGGGCGGTCGGTCAGGATCGCATCCATGATGCGGGCGGCGTACTCGTGCGAGGGCTCATGCGTGACCGCGCCCCCCGCCAGCAGAGCGTCGCGCTGCTCGGCCCATTTCTCGATCTGGCTGACACAGCGGCGCGGGTACTCGTCCAGCGGGATGTTGTATTTCTCGATGACGTCGGGGCGGTCGCGCTTGATATAGAGGGCGCTGTATTCGGCGTTATGCTCACTGCTCTCGGTGCAGTAGTAGCCGAACTTCTCAATGTAATCAAAGCGCACCATATTGCGGTGCTTTTCGGTGCGGTTCATCGCGTAGGCGCGGCGGCGGATCTCGGGGTAAAGGTCGTTGCCGTCACGGTCCTCGATCTCAAGGAGCCAGCCCATGTGGTTGATGCCTGCGATCTTCTCGCGGCGCCCC